>JAQWCN010000114.1 GCA_028705955.1 Eubacteriaceae bacterium | reverse complement strand
GAAGTCCGGGAAAAAGTTGAGGATGAGCTGCATCGCCTGGAAAAAGTTCCTGAGGGTTCCCCGGAAGCGGGCGTAATTGAAACGTATATCGAATGGATTTTGGATCTGCCGTGGAATAATGCAACAAAGGAAGAAGCGGATGTCAAAAGGGTTCGGAAGATTTTAAATCAGGATCATTATGCACTGGATGATGTAAAAGAAAGAGTGCTGGAATATATATCGGTTCTTCATTTGTCAAAATCAATGAAATCACCCATTATCTGTTTGGTTGGCCCTCCTGGAGTGGGGAAAACGTCTATTGCCAAATCCATTGCAAGGGCATTAAACCGCAAATACGTGCGGATGTCTTTGGGAGGAATGAGCGATGAAGCGGAAATCAGAGGCCATCGGAGAACGTATGTTGGTGCGATTCCGGGACGGATTATTTATCATTTGAAACAGGCGGGGACTAATAATCCACTGTTTTTACTGGATGAGATCGATAAAATGAGTCAGGATTTCCGGGGGGATCCGGCATCTGCATTGCTGGAAGTTCTGGATCCTGAGCAGAACAATACCTTTACTGATAATTATTTAGAACTGCCCTTCGATTTGTCCCACGTTCTCTTTTTGACGACAGCCAATACCCTTTCCACGATTCCAAGACCGCTTTTGGACCGGATGGAAATTATTGAAGTGAGTGGATATATCGAAGATGAAAAGCAGGAGATTGCGAAGCGTTACCTTATTCCCAAGCAGCTGGAAGTGCACGGGATGGATAAAACCAAACTGAAGATCAGTAAAGGGGCAGCCCGGGATATTATCCGTTATTACACCAGGGAATCTGGCGTCCGGGAACTGGAACGGGAAATTGCAAAAATTTGCAGGGTTGCAGCGAAAGAGCTTGTTGAAGAGGAAAAAGAAAAGGTCAGTGTTACCGCAAAAAATTTGGCTAAATATCTCGGCCTTCACCGGTTCTCTTTTGAAAAAATTAAAAATGATGAACTGGTGGGAGTTGTCAATGGTTTGGCATGGACTTCTGTTGGTGGCGAAACCCTGGAAATTGAAGTGGTTGTTGTTGATGGCAAGGGAAAAGTTGTGATAACCGGTCAATTGGGGGATGTCATGCAGGAATCGGCCAAGGCAGCCATTAGTTACATTCGCTCAAAAGCCGATGAACTGGGAATTCAAAAGGATTTTTATGATGTGAAGGATATTCATCTCCATGTACCGGAAGGAGCTGTTCCAAAAGATGGTCCTTCGGCCGGGATTACAATGACCACTGCACTTATTTCGGCATTGACGGGTAAACCGGTACCGCAAAATTTGGCAATGACCGGAGAAATTACACTGCGGGGACGGGTGCTGCCTATTGGCGGGCTCCGTGAAAAGTTGACCGCAGCTCACCGGGCGGGAATCACCCGGATTATTTTGCCTAAAGAAAATGAAAAGGATCTGGAAGAAGTTCCCAACTCTGTTACAGATGATTTGAGTATTCATCCGGTCAGTCAGATGGAAGAAGTGACTGCTCTGGTTTTTGGTCATCAAAAATGAAAGTGACAAAGGCAGAAATTGTTATCAGCGCGGTTTCCAGAGAACAGTATCCCGAAGATTTGTTACCGGAAATTGTTTTGCTCGGTCGTTCCAATGTGGGAAAATCTTCTTTCATTAATACGCTGATTCACCGGAAAAATTTAGCGAGAACCAGCAGCCAGCCGGGTAAAACACAAACAATGAATTTTTATCAGATCAATGATGTGTTTCGTTTTGTCGATATGCCGGGATATGGGTATGCGAAAGTATCCAAAAAAGAACGGGAAAAATGGGGCGCAATGATCGAAACCTATCTTTTACACCGGCACAATTTGTCAACCATTTTTTTATTGGTTGACAGCCGGCATATCCCGACCGAGGACGATCAGCTGATGTATCAATGGTTGGTTTATTACGGCCTTAATCCTTTTGTCGTGTTGACAAAGAATGACAAACTTTCCAAAATCAGGAAAAAGAAAGCGTTTGACAATGTGGCAAAAACTTTGGGGATTACAGACAAAACCCGGATCATTCCATTCTCTGCAGTAGAACGGACCGGTGTCGAAACTTCCTGGATGATTATCGAAAAATATTTGGAAAGTGAACCATTTGGGATAAAGAATGAGGATTGATTTCTTTATATTCACTGTGCAAAAGTCTTAAATCAATATGGCAAACAAAAAAATAAATGGTATAATAAAAAATACCTTAAAAAATGTATAGGAGAAATGAGAGACGTGATATGGTAAGAGTTCGTTTTGCGCCCAGCCCAACGGGTAAAGTTCACGTTGGTAGTCTGAGGACGGCGCTGTATAATTATTTATATGCGAAGCAGAATAATGGTCAGTTTGTACTGAGGCTGGAAGATACGGATAGAACACGCTACGAAGAGGGATCTGTTGACAGTTTGCTTCATGCATTATATCAGACAAAGATTATCCCGGATGAGGGATTAGTGTTGGAAGGGAATGAAATCGGCCAAAGCGGGGAATATGGTCCCTATATTCAATCAGAACGGTTGAATATTTATAAGAAATATATTCAGAAACTTTTGGATGATGGCAAAGCTTATTATTGTTTCTGCTCCAAGGAAAGACTGGATGATTTGCGGGAGAAGCAAAAACAGGCGGGCGAAACGCCGCGCTATGACGGCCATTGCAGAAATCTTAGTCCACAAGAAGTTCAAACAAAAATCGACAACGGTGAACCGTATGTGATCCGTTTAAAATTACCTGAAAATCAAATCATTTCATTTCAAGATGTGATTCGCGGTGATATTGCCATTAATACAGAAGACTTGGATGACCAGGTGCTGATTAAGACGGATGGATTCCCAACGTATCATTTTGCAGTGGTCGTGGATGATCATTTGATGGGGATTACCCATATTATCCGCGGGGAAGAATGGTTGCCTTCAACGCCTAAACATGTTTATTTGTATCAGTGTTTTGGATGGGAAGAACCGCAGTATGTTCATCTTCCCAATATATTAAACGCAGATCATAAAAAGCTGAGTAAACGTCAGGGTGATGTATCTGTTGAAGATTTTCTTGCCAAAGGGTATCTGCCGGAAGCATTGATTAACTTTTTAGCGCTTTTGGGATGGAGTCCGGAAGGCGATCAGGAAATTTTTTCTCTGGACGAATTGGTTGATATTTTTGAACCGGAACGGATTAATAAGTCCGGGGCGGTATTTGACCGGGAAAAACTGAATTGGATGAATGGGCAATACATCAAAAAATTATCAGATGATGAGATGGTTGACAAGATGGTGCCTTTCCTTTTGAAAGCGGGAGAAATTTCATCAGAAGATGTTTTGAATAAAAAATCCTGGCTTCAAAAGGTGGCTCAAATTCTTCGGGAACGGATTGATTATTTTGCCCAGGCACCGGAAGAATTAAAAGCAATTTTGAATCCGGATTTTGTGATGACGGATACAGAAGAAGCGCAACAGATTATGGCTGCCGATACAGTGCCGGTTTTATATCAGGCATTGACCGACAAAATCGAAGCTGCGGATGCAGAACAATGGAATGCGGAAAATGCACAGAAAATGATTAAATCCATTCAAAAAGAACATAAAGCGGAAAAAATTAAGGGGAAAGCACTTTATATGCCGATTCGTTTAATGTTGACAGGGGAAATGCATGGACCGGATTTGGCTCTTATTATGGATGTGCTTGGTAAAGATGAGTGTCTTAAAAGATTAAGGGCTTATCAGACACACCATTCATTATAGAGCAAAGGAGGAGAAAGCATTTGAAGAATAAAATAAATGCTAAAAATACCATTGGATTAGTTATTGTTGTGGCACTCATAGGTTTTTGTGTCTATGTGTTGTTCCATGGCATTACCGTTGGCATTTACGATATCGGCAAAGTTGAAGATCATCTTCATTATGGGTTGGATTTAACCGGTGGGGTCAGCGTGGTTTTGCAAGCCGAACCAACGGATGGCGGGTCCATTGATGATGATAAAATGGACAGTACAGTTGCAGCGATTAAAAACCGTGTCGATTCCCTTGGGGTTTCAGAAGCAACAGTGACCAAGCAAAGTAATAATCGAATCCGAGTCCAGATTCCATCGATTCAGGATCAGCAGGAAGCCCTGGATATGATTGGGAAAACAGCCCAGTTGGAATTTAAAGATCCCAGCGGAAATGTGATTTTAACAGGGGATCACGTTTCAGATTCAAAAGCAGTTAATCAGAAAAACAGCAGTGGTGTTGAGGAAGCGGTTGTCACTTTAAAATTTGACAGCGAAGGAACAAAACTTTTTGCCGATGCAACACAAAAATATTTGAATCAGACGATATCGATTGAACTGGATGGGGAAACCATTTCGGCACCGACAGTGAATGCGGCCATTACCAATGGCGAAGCTGTTATTGAAGGGATGAAGGACATGGATGAAGCCAGTAATCTGGCAGAATTGATCCGTGGTGGAGCATTACCGGTAAAATTGACCGCTATCGAAGTGACAACGTTAGGGCCGACTTTAGGGGCTAATTCGTTAAACCAGAGTATGTTTGCGGCGGCAATTGGGGTTGCAGCTGTTTTGGTCTTTATGTTGATGTTCTACAGAGGTTTGGGTTTTATTGCGGACCTTGCCTTGATTATCTATGTTTGTCTGGATTTAATTTTGATGGTGGCCATGAATGTTACCCTGACCCTCTCGGGGATTGCAGGAATGATTTTGTCAGTAGGGATGGCCGTTGATGCCAATGTTATCATCTTTGAGCGAACAAAAGAGGAGGCCCGTCTTAATGGGCGGTCCCTGGCCAGTTCGGTTGATGCAGGGTTTAAGAATGCCATGCGAACCATCATAGACTCCAATGTGACAACGCTGATTGCAGGGTTTGTTTTGTTCTTTATGGGTTCTGGAAGTGCACAAGGTTTTGCCTTGACACTGGTTGTTGGGATTATTTTATCCATGCTGACAGCAATTGTCTTTACAAGACAACTGATTAAATTGTTTTTGGGTTCAAACCTCATTAACAGTGCAAAATTCTATGGCATTTAAGGAGGGTGAGCTATGAAACAAACAAAAATATTACCAATTATTAAAAACACAAAAATCTGGCTGACTTTTTCCTTAATTTTAATTGTCATTAGTTTGGGTTCCTGGGCGATCCGGGGTCTTAATTTTGGGATTGACTTTGTTGGTGGGACGATTGTTACGATTGATCTGCATACGGAGTTTAAAACCAGCGATGTGAGAAAGATTACGGACAAATACGATAAAAAAGCGGATATTACTTATGCGGGTGATACGAAACAAGAGGTTGTGATCAGCACCAAAGAAAGTTTGAGCACAGAA
>JAQWCN010000113.1 GCA_028705955.1 Eubacteriaceae bacterium | reverse complement strand
ATCCGGAAATTCCGCAGCACCAAACCGCTGTTTACCATGGATTTCTGGAACGACGGGGAATATGTCAACGGCTGTATCGCCGGCGGGCGCAACTACTTGCATATCAACGCCAACGGCGATATCGAACCCTGCGCGTTTATCCACTATTCCGATTCAAACATTCACGACAAAACATTGCTGGAAGCGTATCAGTCACCGATGTTTATGGCTTACCGGGAAGGGCAGCCTTTTAATGACAACATGCTGCGCCCCTGCCCGCTTTTGGACAATTACGGAGCTTTGGCCAAAATGGTCGACAAGACTGG
Source organism: Eubacteriaceae bacterium (assembly GCA_028705955.1). Lineage (GTDB taxonomy): Bacteria > Bacillota > Clostridia > Eubacteriales > Eubacteriaceae > JAQWCN01. The sequence continues at coordinate 5,036 of JAQWCN010000113.1, read as the reverse complement.
CGCCCATTCCACCGACCTGGAAAGTCCGGAAGACGTCCATGAACTGTGCGCAAAATGCAAGGATGTTTCTGAAAAATGGGAAAAGACAGCCGATAAGCTGTGGGAAGAAAATCCCCACTGGAACCGGCATGAACGGGAATTTAAGTATTGATGCGTTCCGCTTTGAATGCAAGGTAAAGGGCTGAGGAAAAACAAAAGGCGTTTGGTCATTTAAATGTAAACAGATGAAAATTGGTATCGTTCTTTCTTACAATGAATTACAAAAAACGGGCATTGTCTATTGTAGAATCGGTAAAATTGTGAAATAATTTGAATTAACGAATAGATTTTAAGAAAAGAAGGTTACAAAAAAATGGCAATCAAATATAATCTTGAAAAATTTGGAATTAAACAGGCAGTCAAATGGATCTCAAAAAATCCGGATAAAAACCTGATTAAATTGATGGACTGGGTCGATAAATTTGCCCACGGCGAATTTGTTGGACAGCGCCAGGCAGTCCGGGCTGCCATCGAGGACGAGAATAATGCCTATCATCCTCTGGTCAATCGAATTGTCTGTGACATGGACAACGGTGTACTGACGAAATTCTTTACCAACTTTTTCCTTAATGCCAACCTGATCGGATGGGACCGTCAGGAACATTACCGGGATACTTACGATTGCAACGTGCCCTGGGCTATCCTTCTGGATCCCACCTCAGCCTGCAACCTGCACTGTACCGGGTGCTGGGCCGCTGAATACGGCAACCGCCTGAACCTGACCTTTGACGATATCGACGACATCATCAAGCAGGGCAAAGAAATGGGCGTATTTATGTACATTTACACCGGCGGCGAACCGCTGGTGCGAAAAAAAGATATCATCAAACTGTGTGAAAAACACGACGATTGTATCTTCCTGTGCTTTACCAACGGCACCCTGATCGATGAAGAATTTGCCAATGACATGCTGCGGGTTCAAAACTTTATTCCGGCTATTTCCCTGGAAGGGTTTGAAGAAGCAACCGACGGACGCCGGGGCAAGGGTGTGTACAAGAAGGTTATCTCCGCCATGGATCTGCTCAAGAGCAAGAAACTGCCGTTTGGGATTTCCTGCTGTTACACCAAAGCGAATTTTGAATCCATCACCTCTGAAGCGTATTACGATATGATGTTTAACCGTGGCGCACTGTTCGTGTGGTACTTCCACTATATGCCAGTGGGCAACGACGCGTCGGCAGAACTGTTGCCGACACCGGAACAACGGGTGGAAATGTACCGCCGGGTCCGGGATTACAGAAGCCGCAAACCGATTTTCTGCATGGATTTCCAGAACGATGCCGAATACGTGGGCGGCTGCATTGCCGGCGGACGCCGGTACCTGCACATCAACGCCAACGGCGATGTGGATCCCTGTGTGTTTATCCATTATTCCAATGCCAACATTCACGAAATGAGTTTACTGGATGCCCTCCAGACGCCGCTGTTCAAGGCGTATCACGAAGGCCAGCCGTTTAATGACAACATGCTGCGGCCGTGTCCGATGCTGGAAAACCCTGAAAAACTTCAGGAAATGGTGGCGAAGTCCGGGGCAAAATCCACCGACTTGCAGTCTCCGGAATCGGCGGAACATCTGTGCAGTAAATGCACCCACTACGCCAAAGACTGGGCACCGGTAGCCGAAAAAATGTGGGAAGGCAGTTCCAACGAAAAACGCTATAAAGCGAGACAGGAAATGCTGGAAGCAGAAAAGGTCAGACGCCGGGAAGCTGAAGCCGAAGAAAAAAACAATCAGGAAAAGGCATAAGTTGTATAAGATCATTGATTTGACAGGAGCCGCGCCGGCAGGTGCGGTTCTTTTTTATTTAATTTAAACAGCAGGTCAAAAACAATTATCTTTACAAGATAGGGAAAATTGTGATATTCTAATACACAACATTGGTGAGCGGGCAGGGTTCGTCCCGCCGCAAACCGCATATAACTTTTCAATGTGCTGATGGCAAAGGTTTGGTCTGCGTCAAAAGGTATTGGGTTCTTCTGCGGGAGAAGTCTGCGATTTTATACGCGCCTGGCACAATGTGTGCCGGGCGTTTTTTGGTTGAAGAGAAGGATAACGGGAAAGAAGGTGGCGATGGAAAAGATACTGGAACAACTGATCATATACCAAACTCTGGACCGGGAGGCTCTGGTCCGGCTGATGGCGGATCCGTCACCGGCGCTGGGAGCGCACCTGGCCGATGCGGCCCGGAAGGTGTGTGAGGAGCACTACGGCACCGCTGTGTTTACAAGAGGCCTGATCGAATTTACCAATTGCTGCAGGAATGACTGCCTGTACTGCGGGATTCGCCGGAGCAACCGGAAGCTTCACCGTTACCGGTTGGACAAGGAGCAAATTCTGGCCTGCACGGATCAAGGCTACGCCCTCGGGTTCCGAACTTTTGTGCTTCAGGGCGGAGAGGATCCGTGGTTTACGGTCGACCGGCTGGAGGCTGTTGTGGCGGCAGTCCACGCGCGCTTTCCAGATTGCGCCATCACCTTGTCGGTGGGGGAGCGGCCCCGGGAAGATTACGAACGTTTTTACGCGGCTGGAGCCGACCGGTTTTTACTGCGTCATGAGACGGCGGACGATGCCCATTACCGGACCCTTCATCCCCGGGAAATGGATCCGGAACACCGGAAGGCCTGTCTGTATGCGCTTCAGGCGATTGGCTATCAGGTGGGAACGGGTTTTATGGTGGGCTCACCGGGTCAGACCGTGGAACATCTGGTATCAGATTTGCTTTTTATCCAGGCCTTGCAGCCGGCGATGATCGGCATTGGTCCCTTTATTCCCCACCGGGATACCCCGTTTAGAGATCAGCCGCCGGGAACTTTGAAGCAGACCCTAAAATGCATTTCGGTGCTGCGCCTGATGAATCCCAAAGCGTTGATTCCGGCGACTACGGCGCTGGGAACCATTGACCCCACAGGCCGGGAGCAGGGAATTTTGGCGGGAGCCAATGTGGTGATGCCCAATCTGTCCCCAGTGGCGGTCCGCGGGGACTACAGCCTGTACGACAACAAAATATGTACCGGGGAAGAGGCAGCGGAGTGCCGGGATTGCCTGGCCGCCCGGATGAAAAAAATCGGACGGACTCTGGCTGTGGACCGGGGAGATGCCATTGGCTACGGCCCTAAAGCGGGAGAATCAAGGCACCGCTTTTAAAGTGAGGCGTATGACGGCGCCCTGTTTACAGGACGCTTTTAAGATAAAGAAAAAACACAAAGGAGAGAAAAAATGGTTAAATATGACGTGATGTCGCCAAAGGCGGAGGAATTTATTAACGACGCGGAAATTCTGGATACCCTGGAATATGCCAAAGCGAACAAGAGCAACCGCAGTCTGATTGAGGGATTGATTGAACGGGCGGCGGATTGCAAGGGACTGACCCACCGGGAAGCGGCGGTGCTTTTGGAATGTGACCAGCCGGATCTCAACGAAAAGATGTTCAAATTGGCCAAGAAAATTAAGCTTCAGTTTTACGGCAACCGGATTGTTATGTTCGCCCCGCTGTATTTGTCCAATTACTGTATCAACAGCTGTGTGTACTGCCCCTATCACCGGCAGAATAAACACATTGCCCGTGAAAAACTGACCCAGAAACAAATTGAACAGGAAGTGATTGCCCTTCAGGATATGGGGCATAAGCGGCTGGCCCTGGAAACCGGGGAAGATCCCGAAAAGAATCCCATCGAGTACATTCTGGAATCCATTAAGACGATTTACGGGATCAAACATAAAAACGGGGCGATTCGCCGGGTAAATGTGAACATCGCCGCCACCACCGTGGAAAATTATAAAAAATTGAAAGACGCGGGAATCGGCACCTACATTTTGTTCCAGGAAACCTACCATAAGAAAAATTACGAAAAACTGCATCCCGCGGGTCCCAAGCATGACTACGCCTACCATACCGAAGCCATGGACCGGGCCCAGGATGCCGGCATCGACGATGTGGGCTGCGGCGTTCTGTTTGGTCTGAACATGTACCGCTACGATTTTGTGGGACTGCTCATGCACGCCGAACACTTGGAAGCAGCCAAAGGGGTCGGGCCCCACACCATTTCGGTTCCCCGGATCCGTCCGGCAGACGATATTGATCCCGAAACATTCAGCAATGCCATTTCCGATGAAATCTTTCAAAAGATTGTGGCGGTCATCCGGATTGCCGTGCCGTATACCGGGATGATCATCTCGACCCGGGAATCCCAGAAGACCCGGGAAAAGGTGTTGGACCTTGGGGTTTCCCAGATCAGCGGGGCCTCGTCCACTGCCGTGGGCGGCTATGTGAAGAAAGAAGCGCCGGAAGATAATTCCGCTCAGTTTGACGTGAACGACAACCGGACCCTGGACGAAGTGGTGGGCTGGCTTTTGGACATGGGGTATATCCCCAGCTTTTGCACTGCCTGTTACCGGGAAGGACGTACCGGGGACCGGTTTATGTCCCTGGTTAAACACAGCCAGATTGGCAATTGTTGCCATCCCAACGCACTGATGACCTTAAAGGAATATTTGATGGATTACGCCAGTCCGGAAACCCGGGCCAAGGGGGAAGCCATGATTGAAAAAGAACTGAAGAACATCCCCAAGGAAAAAGTGCGGGAAGTCTGTACCCGGCACATCCAGGAAATCGCTGACGGTCAGCGGGATTTTCGATTCTAATGAGCAGTCTCAACGCGACCCCCGCAGCCGAGCGGGTTCATATCGGCATCTTCGGCCGGCGCAACGCCGGAAAATCCAGTGTGATCAACGCGATCACCGGTCAGAGCCTGGCCATTGTTTCAGAGATCAAAGGCACCACGACGGATCCGGTTTTTAAAAACATGGAGCTTCTTCCCCTGGGGCCGGTGACCCTGATCGACACCCCCGGCCTGGACGATGAAGGTGAATTGGGCAAATTGCGGATGCAAAAAGGCTGGCAGGTGCTCAATAAAACAGATATTGCCGTGCTGGTCATCGATGGGGTTTTGGGCATGAGTGAAGCGGATCAGCTGATTCTGGACCGTTTTAAGGCCAA
>JAQWCN010000016.1 GCA_028705955.1 Eubacteriaceae bacterium | reverse complement strand
CTTTATCGATATCTTCAAAAGCAACTGCGTCTTCCCCGCCGTAACGTTTGTTCAGAACGAGGGTAATTGCAGCTGTTAACGTTGTTTTACCATGGTCGACGTGGCCGATGGTACCAATGTTAACATGGGGTTTGGTTCTTTCGTACTTTTCTTTTGCCATTATAAAATCTCCTTAAAAATGTTTTCTTAATTGATATCTTTGGTCATTATATAAAATTATGTTATTTGTTTCAAGTCATTTCTGTATTTTTTCTTCTTCGTTCAGCGGTGGATCACTTTTTCTTAAGGCTTTTGCCCCATTTTGAATAAGGATGTCCGGGATGTTTTTCTGTTTAAGATGGATCGCTACATATTCCCTGAGAATAATATATAATACGGAGCACAATGGAATCGTCAAAATCATACCCGAAACACCCCAGGCATTCCCACCAATGGTTACTGCAACAAGCACCCAGATAGAAGGAAGTCCCACCGATCCTCCAACAACATGAGGATAAATCAAGTTTCCTTCAATCTGTTGAATAATAATAAACAAGATCACAAATTCGATAGCCTGAATTGGACTGTTGATAAAAAGCAATAACGCTCCAATAAAACACCCGATAAACGCGCCAAAAATAGGAATTAAACTCAATGTTCCAATTAATACTGCAATCATCAAAGCGTAAGGGAAACGGAACAGTGACATCGTAACACTAAATAATACAACAATGATCACCGCCTCTGTGCATTGTCCAGTAATAAATTTTTGAAATACATTCGCTGTTAAATCCAAAATATTAACAATGGCATCCCCTGTTTTTCTTTTAAAAAAGGTATAGACCAGTTTTCTAAACTGAAATCCCAGCTTTTCTTTTTGAAGCAAAACATACAATGAAAAAATAAATCCAATACCAAAGTTTACCGCACCACTTAAAATGTCTCCGGCTACATCAAAAGTTGAATTAACGACGCTCATAAAGCTCTTTTGAAAAAAGCTACCCAGAGAACTTTGAATTTTGCTCCAATCTCCAGCAATCTTTTTAACAAAATCGGCGATATCTACGTAACGATTGCCCATACTGTCCGCCCAAACCTGAGCTTCTTGAATAAAAACAGGCACGCGATCTTTGATCGTTAATGCCGTTTTACCAAATTGGGGAACCACAATAAAAAAGATGATTGCAAAAACAATACCAATGGCCACCAGTGCCAATATTAACGATAATGGCCGTTTCGCTTTTTCTAATCTTGGATATTTTTTAACCCGTTTTTCGATAAAAAGGTGATCTTCAATCAATCGCATTGGAATATTAATAATAAAAGCAATTGCTCCCCCCAACAAAAAGGGGAAAATCAAACCAATGACCCAACCTATTCCCGAAAGGACATGACTAAAATTTTGAAGTCCCGCCCATAGTAACAAAGCTAAAACGATAAGACCGGCCATGATATGGATGTTATGTTTACTCAAATTCATAATATATTAATACGCTCTGGCAAAATACGCCATTTTCTTTGCCGGTTTCCCGCAGCAAACACAAACACCATCGCCAATCACTTCCTGTTCATCATCGAAAGGAATACACCGGATAGAAGCGCCCGTTTCATCTTTTATTTCATCTTCACAGTGACGATCTCCACACCACATCGCTTTTACAAAACCCGGATTTTCTTTTAACCGATGTTTAAATTCATCCATGTTAACGGCTTTTGAAGTTTTGGCTTCGCGCATTGCCAGTGCCTGTCGATACAAGTTCTTTTGAATTTCTTCCAGTAAATCTGCAATAGATGCTTCGACATCATCCAGGGAAACTGAGATCTTTTCTCCCGTATCCCGTCTTGCCAATATGCACTGATTATGTTCAATATCTCTTGGTCCTATTTCCAGTCGAATTGGAACCCCTTTCATTTCCCATTGATTGAATTTCCATCCAGGTGAATTGTCTGAATCATCCAATTCAACCTTAAAAGCATTTGACAACTGATCTTTTAAGGCATAGGCTCTGTCCAAAACCCCTTCTTTATGTTGGGCAATTGGAAGAATTACCACTTGAATAGGAGCAATATGAGGTGGTAACACCAAACCATTGTCATCGCCATGAACCATAATAATCCCACCAATTAAACGCGTAGATACCCCCCAGGATGTATGATAAGGATAAGCTTGTTGATTGTCCCGGTTCAGATAGGTAATATCAAAGGCCTTTGTAAAATGCTGGCCCAAATTATGGGATGTTCCGCATTGAAGTGCCTGACCGTCATGCATCAACGCTTCCATCGTATAAGTTGCAGACCCTCCTGCAAATTTTTCTTTTTCACTCTTTTGGCCAACAACCATTGGCATCGCTAAATCATTTTCTGCAACTTCACGGTAAATGTTAAGCATTTGCATGGTTTCTTCCTGAGCTTCTTCTGCCGTTTCGTGAAGCGTATGGCCTTCCTGCCATAAAAACTCAGACGTTCTCAAAAACGGACGGGTTGTTTTTTCCCAACGGACAACAGAACACCACTGATTATATTTAAATGGTAATTGCCGGTAAGTATGCAGCCATTTTGCATACATACTACAAATAATGGTTTCCGATGTCGGCCGAATACATAACGGCTCGGTCAACTCTTTATCTCCACCTTTTGTGACCCACGCCACTTCCGGTGCAAATCCTTCCACATGTTCCGCTTCTTTTTTGAGTAAACTTTCAGGTATTAAAAGAGGAAAATATACATTTTTATGTCCGGTTGCTTTAAACCGTTCATCATATAATTTTTGAATATTTTCCCAAATCGCATACCCATAAGACCGAATGACCATAAACCCCTTTACCGGAGAATAATCAACCAATTCCGTCTTAGAAATAACATCAGTAAACCAACGGGCAAAATCTTCATCCCTTGGTGTAATTGCTTCTACTTTATTTTTATTCTTACCCATGCAATAACCCCTTTATTCTTTTTTTCTTTAATAGCTTTTTTATTATAACACATCTGATTGTTTGTTCAATTTCATTTTTAACAAAGCCTTGTTATGAGCATATTCATTCCATTAAAAAAACTGATACCCCAGGGGATATCAGTTTTTAAACCAAAACTATTTAAGTTCGCAGGAACCGCCAACTTCTTCAATCTTGGATTTGATTTCTTCAGCTTCTTCTTTAGGAGCAGCTTCTTTAATGGCCTTAGGAGCACCATCAACAACAGCCTTTGCTTCTTTCAGACCCAAGCCGGTTACTTCGCGGACAACCTTGATCACTTTGATCTTCTGGTCGCCAACTTCAGTCAACACGACATCAAATTCTGTTTTTTCTTCAGCAGCAGCGCCACCTTCGCCAGCAGCAGGAGCAGCAGCTACAGCTACAGGAGCAGCAGCACTTACACCAAATTCTTCTTCTAATGCTTTAACTAATTCTGATAATTCCAATACGGATAAATTCTTTACATCTTCAATTAACTGTGTTACTTTTTCACTCATGATTAATTCCTCCAAATATTATTAAAATTTTCTAAAACCCGATTATGCTTCTGCTGCAGACTTTTGATCAGCAATAGCTGACAAAGCCACAACCAAGCCTTTTAAATTTGCATTCAAAACATTGACAAAACCACTGATAGGTGCATTCAAGCCACCAAGAGCCTTTGCGACCAATTCTTCGCGTGAAGGCAATTTTGCTAATTCCGCGACACCGTTGACATCCAAAACTTTTCCTTCAACAGTTCCCGCCTTAATTTCTAAAGCTTCATGTTCCTTTGCAAAATTACTAAATAGTTTTGCTGTTGCTACAGGATCCGAATCACAAAAAGCGACGCCCGTTGGACCTTTAAATACATCAAGTAATCCTTCCAGCTCTGCTTCTTTAGCGGCGAAACGCATCATAGAATTTTTATACACCTTATAATCGATGCCCTGATCTCTGGCACTTTTACGCAGTTCTGTAACTTCTTCCACGTTAAGTCCACGATAATCAACAACAACACATCCCTGTGCATTTTTCATCTTATCAGCAATTTCTTGAACAACAACTTTTTTTGCTTCCAAATTTGGCATTGCATATCCTCCTTTTCTTAAAATATGAGAAGTTTACGCTTCCTTAATGCTTAAATAAAAAAGCTTTCTCCACCATACAGGTGAAGAAAGCTTCGAATAGAAGTCGTTTTTCTTACACCCTCGGCAGGATATTTAAACGTTAGTCCCTACTGTCTATGGATGAATCAATCTTTATTATTTCTTTTTTAGTCTAGCATTTCGATTTTCAATTGTCAACTAAATTCTGGCAGGATTAATTTTAACGCCAGGACTCATTGTTGAAGTAATCGTAACGCTTCTAAAATACTGTCCTTTTGATGCTGCCGGCTTCGCTTTTTTGATCGTTTCTAATAATGCTTTTAAGTTATCCAAAAGCTGTTCTTCTGAGAAAGAAGCTTTACCAATGATAACGTGGATAATATTTGTTTTATCCAAACGATATTCCACTTTACCTGCTTTAGTATCTTTAACTGCTTTTGCAACATCTGGTGTAACTGTCCCAGATTTTGGGTTAGGCATTAATCCCTTAGGTCCTAAAACACGACCCAAACGGCCAACTTTACCCATCATATCCGGAGTTGCAATCAATACATCAAAATCAAACCAGTTTTCCTTTTGGATCTTTTCAATGTATTCATCTTCACCAAAATAATCTGCGCCAGCTTCTTCAGCTTCTTTAAGTTTATCACCCTTGGCAATAACCAAAACCTTAACTTCATTTCCTGTCCCATGAGGTAAAACCATGGCACCACGAACCTGTTGATCCGCATGACGGGAATCCACACCCAAACGAATGTGGAGTTCGATACTTTCATCAAAGTTGGCCTTCGCCATTTTCTTGACTTGGGCAACCGAAGCATCTAAATCGAATAGTTCAGCCTTATCATAGGTCTTGACACTATCCAGGTATTTTTTTCCTTTTTTCATAATTCCTCCTTGTGGTTTTAACGGATTTAGGCATCCTCCCACTTAAGGTCCTTCTATTATTCTTCTTTAATAAACCAATACTTATTCTTCGACGGTAATACCCATACTCCGTGCTGTTCCAGCAACCATCCGCATTGCGGATTCTACACTGGCTGCATTTAAGTCGGGCATTTTTGTCGTCGCGATTTCACGCACCTGATCCTGGGTAACTGATGCAACCTTTGTTTTGTTAGGTTCACCTGAAGCTTTATCCAAGCCAGCCGCTTTCTTTAATAAGACAGCTGCCGGTGGTGTTTTTGTAATAAATGTAAATGAATGATCCTGAAAAACAGTAATAACGACAGGAATAATCATGCCTGCTTCGTTTGCTGTTTTTGCATTAAATTCTTTACAAAATCCCATAATATTAACGCCTTGTTGTCCTAATGCAGGTCCAACTGGTGGCGCTGGTGATGCTTTTCCTGCGGGAATCTGAAGTTTAATTAAACCGATAACTTTTTTTGCCATTTTGACACCTCCTTCACAATAGATTTGAAGAATTATATTCCTTAAGTGTTCTTGATTTTTTCAATTTGTTCAAAATCCAATTCCATTGGCGTTTCCCGCCCAAAAGCTGAAATATTAACCCGGATTTTTGACTTTTCAAGGTTAATTTCTTCAACTTCTCCTGCATACCCTTCAAAGGGTCCATCCACAACTTTAACTTCATCACCGACTTTAATATCGATTGTTACAGTTTGTTGCTTAATTCCCATACTTTTGAGTTCTGCTGGAGATAACGGAACCGGTTTGGATGCGGGGCCAACAAAACCTGTCACCCCTCTGGTATTACGGACCACATACCAGGAATCATCAGTCATAAACATTTCAACCATGACATATCCCGGAAAGAGTTTTTTCTCTTTCGTGACTTTTTTGCCATCTTTTGTCTCAATGACTTCCTGAGTCGGTACCTGGACCTGTAAGATCACATCCTCCATGTTTCTATTCTCAACAGTCGCCTCAATACTCGCCTTGACTTTATTTTCATATCCAGAATAGGTATGTGCGACGTACCACTGAGCTTTATCGTTATTTTCGTATTCCATAACAAATCCTAACTGATGCTATTTGGAGCCGATCAATGCCGCAGCCAATGCACCCAGTCCAGTATCAACAATCCATGTCATAAATGTAAAAATTGCCACAATACCAGCCACAACTCCTGTGCTCTTCATGAGTTCATCGGTTGAAAGCCAGCTGACCTTTTTAAGCTCAACAACTACTTCTTTGCAAAAATTAATCATTCTCACAAAGATATTTGGTTTTGCTTTTTTAGGTTTAGTATTTTTTTTAGCTTCTTTTGTCTTTTTTTCGGCTTTGGCAATTTCTTTTTTTTCTTGATGGACAGCTTGTTCCTGCTTTACTGTTTCATTATTTTGCTGACGAACAGCCTGATTGCTATTTTTGCTTTTCGTCTGCTTTTTCTTTTTGTTTTTCTTTTTCGTTGCCATTTTTCCTCTATCCAAATCGAGACAATCGATTTAAAATATATTATTTAGTTTCCTTATGCACCGTATGCTTTTTGCAAAAAGGACAATACTTTTTATATTCAAGACGATCCGGATTATTTTTCTTGTTTTTCATTGTATCGTAATTCCGCTGTTTGCATTCCGTACACGCTAAAGTCACTTTAACTCTCACGATCGGGTACCTCCTGGTTCCAGATTATTATAAAAATCACTCACTAAATTAGGATAACACAGGATAAAGTCCTGTGTCAATCGCAATCTTACAATAAAAAAAGGCATCGCGCCTCTTTTAGAAATATTATAGCAAAACACTGGCATAATCTCAAGTCATTTTTTATAATTTTAGTCCCAGTTGATAACAATCTGTTGTTCTGCCATCTATCTCAACAATTTCAGGGAAACGCCCCCATATTCTAAAACCAAAACGATGAGCCAATCGCAACGAAGGGTTATTATCCGCAAAGATAACCAACATTAAATTTTTAAGTCCCTTTTCTCTACTCTCTTTAATGACGTAATCCATCATCTTTGTTCCAACTCCTTGTCCCTGGCAGGCTTGATCAATATAATAACTCAACTCACAGGCATGGGCAAAGCCTTCCCGGCCGGAACGATAAGCAGTAATGGCCATCCATCCAATCACTTTTTCTTTATATTCAGCAACATAGATTAAATGCAACCCATCATCGTGTTCTTTAAACCATTGACGTCTTTTATCCAATGTCACGGGTGTCAATAACGCAGTCACCCTTCTCTCAGCAATGGACATATTAAGAATATCCAAAATTCTTTGATGATCTGATTTCTTTGATGGCCGAATAAGTATTTCTTTTTTTTCCAAGTTCTATTTCCTTCCGATTTTATTCTTATAGGCAATAATGACCGTAATGATAAAAATTAGCGCAATAAAACCAACCGTCGTAATAATGGGTGATAATACAACCCCCAACAACGCAATAATAGTGGGCATTAATAAAGCGATGAAAACTAAAGTAATCGCGAGTAATATATATTTTTTCCAGGGCACCATTACTTTTTAGCCTGTCCCGCTCTGTAATAAGCACTCAATGCCTGTGTCCCCAACTGTCCCATTCCCTGATTTTGAAGTTCCTGATACATAGACAATACCGTTTTTAAAACATGAAGATGCAAGTTTTTTGATTCCGCTTCTTCATTTGCAATGGTTAAGTCTTTAATCATATGTTTAATGAAAAAACCGGGTTCATCATTTTCCGCAACTATTTTAGGTCCAAGATGAGTCATCTGCCAGCTACCCGCCGCGCCAGCGCCAATACTCTCAAGCATTTTGTCCATATCAAGATTCATATTCTGACCATACGCAATGGCTTCACATACCCCGCAAACCGTTCCAGCAATCGCAATTTGATTAGCCATTTTTGTATGCTGACCCGATCCCGCTGGCCCTTCATAGATAATCTGATTGCCCAGATGTTTTAACACAGGGAGTACTCTTTCAAAAATACGATTATCTCCCCCAACCATAATTGAAAGTGTTGCTTTTTGAGCACCAACATCTCCACCAGATACCGGAGCGTCCAAAGCAAACAAACCTTTTTCTTTTGCCTGCTGATGGATTTCCATCGAGAGTGAAGGACTGGTTGTTGTCATGTCGATTAAAATCGTCCCGGGTTTTACATGATGAATGATTCCATTTTCACCAAAATAAATTTCTCTTACATCCTGGGGGAATCCTACCATGGTTATAACCATTTCTGCATTTTTTACACTGCAAGCCACCGTATCTTCCCACGTTGCTCCCATTTTTATCAAATCATCAGTTTTTGATTTTGTCCGATTATAAACGGTAAGATCATAACCACCTTCAATTAAATGCTGAGCCATACTATGACCCATAACACCTGTTCCAATAAATGTAATTCTCATTTTATTCACCTTTTATCATTAAAAATATTTTAATTTTATTAGTATAACATAAACCTTTTTCTATAATTGCAATTCCGCATTGCCTATGATAAAATAAATTTCGTTATTTCAGGCGTGTCCCCGTAGCTCAGTCGGATAGAGCGACCGCCTCCTAAGCGGTAGGCCGGGCGTTCGAATCGCCCCGAGGACGCCAGACAACTCACTGCAAATCCATCATTCAATGGATTTGCAGTTTTTTATTGAACCCCTGGTGATTAATTCACCCCTTTACATACATTCAGAATGATTTTATTCTTTTTTTATTATAACGCATTTCCAATCTGTTATACTATAAGAAATACGATTTTTAATCAAGGAGGCACAAATGAAGTCTTATCGAAAAGAATTACATTTCCATTTTTCAACCCGAAGAGGTCTGGTCAATATCACTCCAAAGGTTGAAGCTGCAATTAATGAAAGTGGTATTCAAGAGGGATTTGTTCTTGTCAATGCCATGAACATTACCGCAAGTGTCTTTATCAACGACGATGAAGCTGGTCTTCATCAGGATTTTGAAAACTGGCTTGAAAAATTAGCACCGGAAAAACCCTATAGTCAATATCACCATAATGGTTTTGAAGATAATGCCGATGCCCATTTAAAGCGAACCATTATGGGCCGGGAAGTGGTTGTTGCCATAACTGGGGGAAAACTTGATTTCGGAACCTGGGAACAAATCTTTTATTATGAATTGGATGGCATGCGCGATAAACATGCCCTCATCAAAATTATCGGAGAATAAAATGGATGCCGATGTTGTTAAGAAATTTTATAACGTCAATCGAAACGTCATATCATCACAGGAACAAGAACAATTAAAAGACACTTTGGAAACCGAAGCAGCCCAAAATGATCCAGAGGGCATTTTTTTACTGGGTCGACTTTATTACGAAGGATTTTGTGTTAAACAAGATTATACCAAAGCCCGACATTTATTTGAAAAAGCATCGGAGGCCGGTCATGATTGGAGTACTGTCTACTTAGGTTATTGTTATTATTACGGACGGCAAATTCCTGTCAACTACGCCAAAGCCTGGAAGGCCTTTTCGACAGCAGCCAAAAATAATAATCACTGTGCGCTTTATAAAATGGGTGATATGTACCGGGATGGCTTGTATGTCACCCGGAGCACCACACAAGCACTAACGTATTATCAAAGAGCGATCCAATTGATTGATCCCACAATTCCAGAATACCCCAATATTGCAGCACGAATTGGGCATTGTCAAGCGATGGGGCTCGGCTGTCCCAAAGACGAGCTTAAGGGCTTACAATGGCTTCATACTGCTCAGGAAGGATGTTACACCCTTTTGACCAAAGGTGATCCCTATGCTCATCTTTCATTACCGCAAATCGAAGCCGATATTCAAAAAACCGTTGCATCCCTCCATAAAGAATTAATAAAAAACGCTTATAATGTTCAATATACTTGATTTATTGAGGAGTCCCCATGTTTTATTCTTTTGATAATTCATTTACTTTATTTATTTTTTTTATCAATTTATTATTATCTTTCTGGATCATTTTTTTGGAAAGGAAAAGTCCTCAAAGCACTTTCGCCTGGCTTCTGGCCCTATGGGTCTTTCCGGTCGTCGGTTTTCTTCTTTATCTTTTTTTATCCCAGAATCTAACGAGACGTAAAATATACCGTTACAATACTCCGGAAGAGACGGCTTATGAACAATTTATGAAACAATGGTTATTACCGGGACCAGAGCGTTTTGAAGAAGAACACCCCGAGCTGATTCCCTATAAAAGTAACATCGAGTTTCATACCAATGTTGCCAAGGCACTTTACACCTGTAATAATGATGTATCCATTTATGTGGATGGCCATCAAAAATTTGAAGCTTTATTTAAAGCCATTCAAGATGCAACCGTAAGTATTCATCTTGAATATTACATCATTAAAAACGATGAACTGGGAAAAACATTTATGGCTTTATTAACAAAAAAAGCGAACGAAGGTGTGGAAGTCCGTCTTTTGTTTGATGAAATGGGCGGTCGTTACCTTCCCCATCATACGCTCAAACAATTAAAAAACGCAGGCGGTGAATACGGTCGTTTTTTTCCAACAAAATTACGTCCCATTAATTTGCGAACCAATTACAGGGATCATCGCAAAATTGGAGTGATTGACGGGCGTATTGCATTTATTGGCGGTTATAATGTTGGGGATGAATACCTTGGAAAAAAGAAAAAAATGGGATACTGGCGGGATACTCATCTTAAAATCACCGGATATGCGGTTTATGAATTGCAGCGCCGATTTTTTCTTGACTGGCGAACCAGTGGAAACACAGACCCCATTGATGATGATCCCAGCCTGATTCATCGTTATTATCCAGATATTCTTGTCCAAAACAACGGCTCCGTCGGGATACAAATTGTATCCTCCGGTCCGGACGATTCCAATCAAACCATTAAACAAGGTTTTTTGCGCATGATTATGGGCGCAGAAAAAATTATATCCATCCAAAGTCCCTATTTTGTGCTGGATGAAAGCATCATGGAAGCCCTTAAAGTGGCTCTTTTATCCGGAGTGCGTGTCCGAATTATGATTCCCAATAAACCGGACCATATTTTTATCTACTGGGCTACATTATCCTATGTCGGTGAAATGCTTCCCTACGGTGCTGAAGTTTACATCTACAACCATGGATTTCTCCACTCAAAGGTCATCACCGTTGACGATAAAATTGCCGCTGTCGGTTCATGTAATTTTGACATTCGCAGTTTCAGTTTAAATTTTGAATCTAACGCCTTTATCTATGATATTAAGATTTCCAAAGCCCTCAGACAATATTTTGATCAGGATATCAATAAAAGTATTCGGTATGACCAACAGATGTACAATCACCGTCCACGACGGATCAAAATGAAAGAATCCATTTCCCGCCTTTTTGGTCCTGTATTATAAATGCTTTTTTAATTGGTGTAAAAAAGCCCAGCCTTTTCTCTGAAAATCCTTTGCTTTTCAGAAAAACGCTGGGCTTTTTATGTGTCAATCCTTTTAAAAATGGCTTTTGCAATCTTGTTGTGTATTTTTCAGATCCGTTTTCAATGCTTCCAACGCTTCTTTTCCAAGCACTTCTGTCACCACTGGGGCATAACGTTTATCCTTAAAAGCACCCTTTCGATCCATAAAACGAATCATTAGAAAAGTAATGGCCGTCAAAACGATGCCTGTAACAAATGCCGAATAGGTCGAATCCCACCCCAGGGACGGCGCCAAATAATAACCGGCAAAACACCCGATAAAAAATGCAATAAGTGGAATGCCATAAACAATTGCACTTACCCGCATTAAATTACCAAATTCCATTTCCACTGCAACAGCATCCCCCACCTTCGCGTGAGCTTCATTTTTCGCTTCAGTCTTCATGGTTGACTTATCTTTTCCAACATCACAAGCGTGGCAATCCCCGCAGGCAACATGCCTTTGAATTTCAACAACCGCCTTATTCCCTTTGATTTTTTTAACAAGACCAATTTCTTTCATTATAAATCTCCTTAACAAACAAGCTCCCAAAACGGGAGCCTGAAAAGTTCAATCAATTATACAATTTCATCGTCAATACTAATTCCCAAATCAATCAGGGCATCCAATTCTGCAGGTGCAGGTGCCGAGGTCATTAAGCAGCTGTGATTTTGAATCTTTGGAAATGCAATAACGTCACGAATATTGTCAAGATCCAAAAGCATCATAATCAAGCGGTCAAAACCAAAGGCCAATCCACCATGCGGTGGCGTCCCATATTTAAGCGCTTCCAATAAAAATCCAAATTGACGCCACGCTGTTTCCATACTCATTCCCAGAGCGGCAAACATTCTTTCCTGAATATCCTGATTGTGGATACGAATTGATCCACCGCCAAGTTCCACACCATTAACAACCATATCATAAGCATCAGAACGAACCTTTTGAGGTTCTGTTTCCAGCATAGGTAAATCTTCTGTAAGAGGTGCCGTAAAGGGGTGATGCATCGCTTTATAAGTTCCCGTTTCTGCGTCGTATTCAAGCAGTGGAAAATCAATAACCCACAAAAAGTTGAATTTACCGGATAAATCAAATTCAAGTCTTTTAGCCAGTTCCAGACGAAGCTGCCCCAAAGCAACACAGGCAATTTCATCAGTATCCGCAACCATAAAAATCATATCGCCATTTTCAGCGCCCATGCGATCGTAAATGGCTTGCTTTTCATCTTCTGAAATAAACTTAAGAATTGGGGATTTCATTCCTTCTTCTTTGACGTCAATCCAGGCTAAACCCTTTGCCTTGTATATCTGGACGAATTTTTCCAAATGTTTAATCGTCTTTTTAGAAAGTTTTCCCTGAGCATCTTTAGCAATAATCGCCCGTACTGATCCGCCTTTTTTAATCGCACCAGAAAAAACTTTAAATTCTGAATCCTTCAAGATATCTGATAAATCTTGAAGTTCCATTCCAAACCGGGTATCCGGTTTATCGGAACCATAACGATCCATCGCTTCTTTATAAGTCATCCGAATAAACGGAGGATTCAAATCAATGCCCCGGATTTCTTTAAAAACCTTTGTAATCATTCCTTCCATAATCGGCATAATATCATCTTTGGTTACAAAAGACATTTCCATATCAATTTGAGTAAATTCCGGCTGACGATCCTGGCGTAAATCTTCATCTCTAAAACATTTTGCCAGTTGATAATAGCGGTCCATCCCGGAAATCATCAAAATTTGTTTAAAAAGTTGCGGGCTTTGTGGCAACCCAAAAAAGCGCCCCTTCTGAATACGACTCGGTACTAAAAAGTCTCTGGCTCCTTCTGGTGTCGGTTTTCCCAAAATAGGCGTTTCAATTTCACAAAAGCCTTCATCATTTAAATAATTGCGAACAATCGAAGCCACTTTCGCCCGGGTCATTAAGATTTTTTGATTTTTGGGTTTACGTAAATCCAAATAACGGTATTTCAAGCGAACACTTTCGCCTGATTGATCATCATCTTCCACGTAAATAGGTGGTGTGTTGGCTGTATCCAAAATAGTCAACTTGGTAACCAATACTTCCATTTCCCCGGTTGCCATTTTAGAATTAACATTTTCGGGATCCCGTTTGCGCACGGTCCCTTCGATACATAACACATATTCACTTCTAACTTTTTCTGCCTCTGCAAAAAAACTGCCGGCATATTCTTCATTGATAACCAACTGAACCATTCCCGAACGGTCCCGCAAATCGATAAAGATGACGCCGCCCAAGTCCCGACGGCTGTCTGTCCAGCCGGAAAGTTTTACGACTTTTCCGTCAGCGCTGGCATCAATTTCGCCACACATGGCGTTTCTAAAATGAGTCTTCATGATTCCTCCTGATTCTATTGCATTCCGGCCATTAAGACCGAAAACTTTTTTCCACATCTTTTTATTATAGGCAAAAGCATCCTGTACTGTCAAGAAAATGCTCTTTTTTTATTTTCTTTGGCAGCAATGGCCTCATAAGCATCTAATTTACGGGCCACAATGGTTTCCGTCCGATCATTGTATGTTTTGACATCTTTAACCGTAAAGACTTTTTCAAACCGGTCATCATCAACGTCATATACTTTTCCCGATGATCCGGCGCCAATCCCAATGATGCTCTCTTTTTCAGCCATCATCAATAAATTATAAATTCCCTCATATCCTGGCTTTGCGTAGCCAATATTCTCACCGTTTCCTTGTGTATATTTTTGCCGGTACAAATAATAGGGCAAATAGTTTCGATTTTTCAAGTTTTTTTCAATCGCCCTGTAGAAATCGTCTGTGTACAGTTGCTTAAAATGATGACCATTTTCGGCTTTCATTCGGGATCCTTTTTTAATAGCCAGGCTGTGAACTGTAATGTTTTCCGGTTCCAGCGCCATAACTCGATCAAGAGAATGGAAAAATTGTTCTGGTTTTTCCTGATTTAACCCAACGATCAAATCCATATTAATACTACGGAATCCAATATCCCGAATATCACGGTATGTGTTCTCAATGTCCCGGGCCGTGTGATGACGATTGACTGCATCCAGCGTCTCTTGATTCATACTCTGCGGATTGAGACAAATACGATTGACACCATACGCTTTCAAGATTTCCAGTTTTTCCCTGGTCGTTGTTTCCGGTCGTCCTGCTTCGAAAGTAAATTCGCGTAAACCCGGATGAATAAACGTGCCTTTTAATGCTCCTAACAGGCGTTGAATCTGTTTCTCAGAAAAAATGGACGGTGTCCCTCCACCAATATATAAAGTATCAACTGTCAAATTCTGGGAAGAGACAAGCTCTGCCATCATATCAATCTCATAGAGTAAATTATTTAAATAATTTTCGCAAAGCAATCCTTTTTTATCTGCAATGGTCGACACAAAAGAGCAATAAGCGCATTTAGCTGGACAAATCGGTACCCCCACATAAACACTGACTCTTTTTTGATCCAGTGGATAAAGAAAGGGCAGTTCCCGTTTTGCAAGCGACGCCGCTAGATTTCCCTTTTCTTCAGAGACTTCATAACACCGTTGCATTTTCTTTGAGGCCTCTTCTTTTGACAATGCTTCTTTTGCAATATACTGGTGTGCAATTTTCACCGGTTTTATGCCCGTCAAACTTCCCCAGGGCAGTGACCGGTTAAAAATCATACACAAAAAATCATAAAGAAACCCTTTGAATGATTCAGAATCAAGGGGTTTCCCGGTAGGTATTTTAAAACTTTTTATAAATTGAAGTTCGTCATACTCTCTTGCCCTAAATGTAATGTCATCTGATGACTGATCAATTTCAATTGAAAAAGGTCGTGGTTCATTAAACAGCACGTCCACACCAGGCACAAAGGCTTCGATCAGTTCAAAACATGCCTGACGGTAAGAAGGCCGATCTGCCACCATAAAAGCAATTTGTTCCACAGCTGCCAACTCCTAAATAAATGGATTATTATGTCTTTCAAATCCGATTTCTGAATTTTCTCCATGGCCTGGAAGAACCTTCAAATGTTCATCCAAAGTCATGAGCTTCTTTACCGATGCAATAATCGCCTGATAATCTCCTCCTGGAAAATCAGTCCGCCCGATCGAAGTGTAAAATAAAGTGTCTCCTGTAAAGACAACTTCTTTCCCGATAAGGCAGCATCCTCCTGGCGTATGTCCCGGAGTCAACATGACGGTTAATTGATGTTTATCATCAATCGAAATCACATCCCCATCTTTCATCAATACATCTGCCGGTTCAAAGGTTTTTGCCTGTCCCATCATGGTTGAAATGTTTTTGCCAGATGACGTGAGGCAATCCGCGTCATCTTTTGCGATATAAACCGGGGCTCCCGTTAAAGCTTTGGCTTCATCCAAACCACCAATATGATCAAAATGACCATGTGTCAATACTATTTTATTAATATGAATATGATTTTCTTTAATGTATTCTTCAATCTGCGGTGAAGCGCCGCCTGGATCAATCATGACTCCTTCGCGACTGTCTTCCGACCAAACCACATAGCAATTTGCGCCAATCGGTCCGACAATAAATTTTCTAATTTGCATAAAAATTCCTTTCCGGAGTTTATTAAAATTCTTTTTCACTGTCTAAGAGAATGGTAACCGGTCCGTCATTAATGATTTCGACTTCCATATCAGCCTGAAATTGACCAAAAGCCACTTTTTTTACAGACTGTTCAGAAATTTTTTTGGTAAAAAGATGATATTTCTTTTCCGCGATATCCACCGGGCCGCTCCTGATAAAACTCGGTCTTCTGCCCTTTCTACAATCTCCATAGAGCGTAAACTGTGAGATAACCAGCAATTCTCCATCGATATCCAGCAATGATTGATTCATCTTACCGTTTTCGTCTTCAAAAATACGAAGATGGATAGCTTTATTAATAATATAGTCCATATCTGCTTCTGTATCATCTTCTTTGATACCCAGCAACAAATTGAAACCTTGCCCAATTTCTCCGATAATTTTCCCATCAACCGCAACCGAAGACTTTTTAACCCGCTGTATCACTGCTCTCATCTTATATCCTCTTAACAGAAATGATTTCTGGAATTTTATTAAGGTTTTTAATCAGTAAATTGAGTTCCCGTCTGGATTTTACTTCAAAAACCGCTTCAAAATAATCAAATTCTCCCCGATCATTTCTCGCTGTTAAAGCATTCAGCGGAATTGTCATTTCCAGAAAAACTTTATTAATATCAATCAATAATCCCTGTTTTTCATGGGCTTTAATATTTATTTCTGCTGTAAAACTGCCACTGATTCCAAATTTGTTCCATTCGACTTCAACAATTTTAGACGGATCGGTGATGTTCAAAACATTCGGGCAATCCGTTCTGTGTATAGATATGCCTTTATTTTGTGTAATATAGCCAATAATTTTATCACCAGGAACCGGGTTACAGCATTTTGAAAAATGGACATCAATATCACTGAGACCAGCGACAATAATATTGGAATTTGTCTTTTTATGATTATCTTTTCTTTTAAAGACAACTTCTTCATCCTCAGTCGGAAATTCTTTGGGAAAAAGCAAATGCATTTTTGTAAAGATGGTCCCCATTTTTATGCCATTGTAACCAATCGCTGCATAAAAATCACTAACCGTACGATATCCCAAATTATCACTCAATAATTCCAATTCCGCAATGCTGCTCAATTTTGTATCCTGCAGACCTTGACGCTTGATTTCATTCTCCAGCATCAGCCTGCCTTTTGAGATGTTCTCTTCCTTTTCTTCTTTTTTAAAATACTGCCGGATTTTATTGCGTGCATGGGCACTTTTAACAAAATTAAGCCAATCCCTGCTCGGACCATTGGAATTCTTGGAAGTCATTACCTCAACGATATCACCGTTACTCAGCGTGTAATTAAGTGGTACGATCTTGCCATTGACTTTGGCTCCAACGCAAGTATTGCCAATATCACTATGGACGCGATAGGCAAAGTCCAGAGGACATGATCCCATAGGCAACTCAAATACTTTCCCCTTTGGCGAAAAAACATAAACTTCTTCATTAAGAAGATCGACCTTAATGGTCTCAAGTAAATCTCCCGCATTGTCCAGTTCCCTTTGCCATTCCATAATTTGCCGGAGCCAGGACATCTTATTTTCATATTTAAGTTCTTTGCCCTTACTTTCTCCCCGGCCTTCCTTATATTTCCAATGGGCAGCAATACCATATTCCGCTGTCTGGTGCATTTCCTTCGTCCGGATCTGTATTTCAAAAGGATCCCCGTTAGGTCCAATCACCGTGGTGTGAATGGATTGATACATATTGGGCTTAGGCATCGCAATGTAATCTTTAAACCGGCCTGGAATAGGTTTCCATTGGGTATGTGCAACCCCTAAAACCCCATAACAGTCCTTCACACTGTCCACGATAACACGGACAGCAATTAAATCATAGATTTCATCAAATTGGCGATGCTGGGCTTTCATTTTCCGGTATATTGAATAAAAATGTTTGGATCTTCCATAAATCTTACAGGGAATTCCCACTTCGTTGATTTTTTCTTTCAACGTTGCAATCACTTTATCGATGTATTCTTCCCTGGCTTGTTTCCGTATTTTAACTTTTTTTACAAGATCATAATACCCATCGTGGTCCAGATATTTCAAAGATAAATCTTCCAACTCTGCTTTAATGGCCTGAATCCCCAAACGATTGGCAATCGGGGCGTAAATATCCATTGTTTCCCTGGCTTTTTCCTGTTGTTTCGCTGGTGTCATATACTCCAACGTCCGCATATTGTGAAGACGGTCAACCAGCTTAATCAAAACAACCCGGATATCCTTGGACATCGCCATGACCATTTTACGCAGATTTTCAGCCTGACTTTCTTCCTTCGATTGATATTCAATCTGGCCAATTTTTGTAACCCCTTCAACCAGATCAGCAATTGTTGGGCTGAATTCTTTCGCAATGTACTCGTGGGTATATTTGGTGTCTTCGATAACATCATGAAGCAAGGCTGCACAAATCGTTTCGACATCCATCTTGTATTCTGCCAAAATATATGCCACTGCCACCGGATGAATAATATAATCTTCCCCGGATTTCCTCTTCTGACCGGTATGTGCTTTATCTGCTAATTGAAAAGCACGCATGATAAGATCTGTATCTGCATTGGGGTCATTTTTCTTTACAAGTTTAATCACATTTTCTATCTTGTTATTAACTGCTGATGTTGCCATACGTGCCTCCTTTCAAAAAGCAATGCTCCTATTAAATGTTAGATGGGATATTGAACCAGTGAGCTGACATAGTAATCTTTTAAAGCATTACGGCCATCGAGATCTGTCAATTCAATCAAAAATAAAGCGCCACAGACTTCCCCGCCCAGCAGTTCTACCAAATCAATCGCTGCCTTCATGGTTCCGCCAGTTGCCAATAAATCATCAATAATTAAAACACGGTCACCCGTTTTAATGGCATCCTTTTGGATTTCAACGGTGTTTTTCCCATATTCCAAAGTATAAGATTTCGCCATAACTTCCCCTGGAAGTTTGCCCGGTTTGCGGATCGGTACAAGGCCAGCACCCAAACAATATGCCAAAGAAGAACCAAAAATATAACCTCTGGCTTCCGGAATGCATACAATATTGACATCCAGCGCCTTGGCAATTTTATAAAATTCATCCGTTACGTAGCGAAATGCGTCCGGATCTTTAATAAGACTATTAATATCTTTAAAACTAATCCCCGGTTTCGGAAACCCATCGTAAACAGAAATTTTATTTTTTAAATCCATGTTCAACCCCACTATCTTTAAATATATTTTCTTAATTTTATCATTAAAGGTGCGCTTTGAATATCTTTTTTTTCATTTGTTTTACATAACTGATAAATAATCGTACCCCTTTTTAAGCAAAATTTGATGATACCGATTTCTTCCATCAATTCTAAACAGACAATTAATTTAAAACTATTCAACGATTTATTGCTTTGATTCAGTTCATCAAAAACGACCCCATTCCCTTGATGCTGCTTCATTTGTAAATAATGATAAACATAGATCTGCTCCGAACGCCCCGGGATTAATGCTTCCTCTTTCCGGGTCCAGATATCCAAATCAAGCAGTGTCGGTTTTTGCTCTTTTTTTACAGTCTGAATCCACTGCCAACATTGGTTATTATCACTTAAAACATCTGATTTCATATCGACCAACCGCAATTCAATATGATCCTCATTGCGAAACGAGTTAATCTGGGGCGTCGCCAGTATATCAAAAGTGCCCTGCGCCATCGCTTCGATTTTATCTCCCCAGCCAAACGCAACACATCTTTTATCTCCAACTGTAAAACTCAGATGATCTCCGGTCTTTCCCATTTTTCGTATATTCTGCGGCGTAACATTTTCAAATTTGAAAACGGGTCCCGGATTGCCCACACCGTAAGGCTCACACATGGATAATCCATCCATCAGCGCCCAATCACAATGATCCGGCGTCAGAAGCGAATCATAATAAAGTGTCTTGACCAAATAACGGGCGGCCTTATGTTCCACACCCCACTGCTGAAGTCGTTGGATTAATCCATCAATTTTTTCCTGACGGATCGAAAACCCGGCTGCCTGCTCATGCCCTCCAAAACTTTCAAAAAGATCCGAACAGGTTGACAACGCTTCAAAAATATTAATGCCTTCCACACTGCGGCAACTTCCCTTTGCCAATCCATCCGCATCAATCCCTATCACAATCACGGGATGATGCCATAATTCCTGAATTTTACTGGCGACAATTCCGATAACACCGGAATGCCATCCCTCTCCGGAAGCCACAATAAAAACCTGCTGATATAACTGGTCACTTTTTATTTTTTCGATGGCTTCATCCGTAATTGTTTTTTCAATGTCCTGTCGTTTTTCATTTTCTTCTTTAAGAAACTGTGCCGTCTGGTTTAAATCCGCCACCTCAGTTCCGTTGTAAAGAGAAACGACCCGGTCTGCTTCTCCAAGCCGCCCGGCAGCATTGATTTTCGGAGCCATGATAAAACCAATTCGTCCAGCCGTAATATCGTCAATTTCACTCACTTTTTTAAGTGCTTCAATACCCGGATTAACCGGTCCCGCTTTCATCGATTCCAGCCCAAGACTTACGATCAGCCGGTTTTCACTCTTTAAAGGGACAATATCCGCAACCGTCGCCAAAGCAGCCCGTTCCAGATAATCTTGTAAACTTTGCTGATGATTCAATGTCATTTCCATCGCCTGAATCATTTTTAATGCAATGCCCGCTCCGCAAAGCTCCGCAAAGGGATAGTGGGCGTCCGGTCTTTTTGCATCGACAACCGCACAGGCCTCCGGCAAATCATTTTGGCATTCATGATGATCAGTTACGATAACATCCACATTTCTGGAACAACAATACGTGATTTCTTCCTTCGCAGCGATCCCGTTGTCCACTGTCACAATAAGATCTACACCCTGATCGATCAGGCCTTTTAAGGCTGGAATATTCATTCCGTAGCCTTCTTCAATCCGGTTGGGAATCTTAAAAATACAATCCATATCCAAGGTTTTAAAATAATGCATCAACATCGAAACAGCCGTCGTTCCATCCACATCGTAATCGCCGTATATACAAATTTTTTCATTATGTTGTCTGGCTTTCATCAACCGCTTGACGGCCGCTTCCATATCCGGCAATAAAAAGGGATCGAAGAAATCTTCCGGGGAAGGTTCCAGGTACCCCATGACGGCCATATCATCTGTATACCCTCTTTTTACAACAATTTTTGAAACAGCATCAGACAACTCACATTCCCGGGCAATTTGATTGGCCTGCGCCAATCCCTGTTGATCCAGAACCGGTCGTCTTTCTTTCCATACAGTTTTCATATATTCTCCATTTAAAAATAAAACCGAACAGAAAAATCTGCTCGGTTTTTAATATGCTTAAACCTGAGGCGCTTGATCGCGCTGACGCTTTTTGCGATCTTTTCGACGTCTTTCGTGTTTTTTCATTTTTACATTAAAGCCAGAATTGGAAAACTTCTTTTGGAAAATAACCCACAAAGGACTGGCAACAAAAATGGATGAATAACACCCACAGGCAATCCCCACAATCAGTGGAAGAGCAAAATCCCGAATAGCATCAACAGCAAAAATGTACAATGCGATAATCGCAATCAACGTTGTCGCCACCGTATTAATGCTTCGCCGCATTGTCTGTGTGATACTCGTATCCACCAATAGCGGCAGATCTTTCATGCCTATTTCTTTTTCATTTTCACGTATCCGGTCAAAAACAACAATCGTATCGTTGATGGAATACCCCAAAATGGTTAAAATAGCCGCGATAAACGGCGAGTTGACCTGTATTTGGAACAGCGCATAAACACCGATAACAATGAGAATATCGTGAACCAATGCAATAACAGCTGACAACCCAAAATAAAATTCAAAACGGAAACTGACATATACAAGCATCAGCAAAACAGCAACAGTTGCCGCAATAACAGTATTTCTTGCCGTCTCTTGTCCCACACTGGCCGTAACCGTATCAACCGAAATCAAATCGGAATCTTTCAATTTATACTGATCTTTAAAAGATTTAAAGAGTGCTGTTCGCTGTTCTGTGCTCAAACTTTCTTTGGTGCTGATCACAACCTCTTGTTTCGTATCACCCGCATAAGTAATATCCGCTTTTTTATCGTATTTGTCCGTAATCTTTCTCACATCGCTGGTTTTAAACTCCGTGTGCAGATCAATCGTAACAATCGTCCCACCAACAAAGTCAATCCCAAAATTAAGACCCCGGATCGCCCAGGAACCCAAACTAATGACAATTAAAATCAAGGAAAAAGTCAGCCAGATTTTTGTGTTTTTAATAATTGGTAATATTTTTGTTTGTTTCATAGCTCACCCTCCTTAAATGCCATAGAATTTT
>JAQWCN010000112.1 GCA_028705955.1 Eubacteriaceae bacterium | reverse complement strand
ATTTGCTCTGGATTTCCTTGAGGCCGGACACGTCAAATTTGGTGGGGGTCCAGGCAGGGCTCACGTAGAGCAGGTACCAGCGCAGAGCGTCGGCGCCGTATTCGTCAAACAGCGCAAAGGGATCCACAGTGTTGCCTTTGCTCTTGCTCATCTTCTGCCCTTCGGCATCGAGGATCAGATCGTTGACCAGTACGTTTTTGTACGGGGATTTGCCTGTCACAAAGGAGGCGATAGCCAGCAGGGAATAGAACCAGCCCCGGGTCTGGTCGATGCCTTCACAGATAAAATCAGCCGGGAACGCGTCGCCGGGCAGGGGCGGCACATCCTTTAAGGCCGGGTTGACCGCACCGGGCATCTGGGCAAAGGGGTAATGCTGCTGGGCGAAGGGCATGGAGCCGGAATCAAACCAGCAGTCGATCACGTCGGGCACCCGGGTCATGCGGCCGCCGCATTTGGGGCAGCGCAGGTGCACATCGTCCACATAGGGGCGGTGGAGTTCGATGTCTTCCGGAATATCTTCGATGGCCTTGGCCTTGAGATCCGCCCGGGATCCCACCGATGCCAGGCCGTCGCAGTCTTCGTTATCGCAGCGCCAGATGGGCAGCGGGGTTCCCCAGTAACGGCTCCGGGAAATGGCCCAGTCGTTCAGGTTTTCCAGCCAGTTGCCGAAGCGTTTTTCCCCGACAAAAGGCGGCACCCAGTTCACGCCGTTATTGTTGTCGATCAGCCGTTGTTTGATTTTGGTGATTTCGATATACCAGCTGGGTTTGGCGTAGTACACCAGCGGGGTTTTGCAGCGCCAGCAATGGGGATAATTGTGAAGGACTTTTTCTTTTTTGAACAGGACACCGGCTTCTTTCAGCCATTTGATAATTTCGATGTCCAGGCCTTCTTCCATCACAAAGTGACCCTTCCACGGGGTATCGGTGTATTTGCCGTCTTCCCCCACCGGTTTGACCACGGGCAGATGGTATTTCCGGCCGACCTGGTAGTCGTCTTCCCCAAAGGCCGGAGCGATATGCACCACGCCGGTGCCGTCTTCGGTGGTGACATAATCGGCGCAGGTGACATAAAAGGCTTTGCCTTTGACCTTGACAAAGGGCATGAGCTGTTCGTAGGGAATGTTTTCCAGAGCCGTGCCCTTCATTTCTTCCAGAATTTCATAATCGTCCCCCAGCAATTTGCCGGCCAGCACTTTGGCGCAGATAAAAACATTGCCGTGGCTTTTAGCCTTGACGTAATCCGCTTCCGGATTGACGCACAGGGCCACATTGGCGGCCAAGGTCCAGGGGGTTGTGGTCCAGACCAAAAAATATTCGTCGGCGTCGGCCCGTTTAAAGGCGACGGTCACGGTGTTGGTCTTGATTTCTTTATAGCCCTGGGCCACTTCGTGGGAGGCCAGACCCGTGCCGCAGCGGGGGCAGTAGGGCAGAATTTTATGGCCTTCGTAGATATAGCCTTCTTCGAAGAATTTATTTAAGAGCCACCACACCGATTCGATATAGTCGTTGTCCAGTGTGATATAGGGATGGTCCAGATCGATAAAATACCCCATGCGCTTGGTCATTTCCCGCCAGAGGGCTTCGTAACTAAAAACCGATGTTTTGCATTTTTCGTTAAATTTGGAAATCCCGTAGGCTTCGATTTCCGGTTTGTTGTGAATGCCCAGCTGTTTTTCCACTTCGATTTCCACCGGCAGGCCGTGGGTATCCCAGCCGGCTTTCCGGAGCACCTTGTGCCCGGTCATAGTTTGATATTTGCAGACCGAATCTTTTAAGGTCCGGGCGATCACATGGTGAATCCCCGGTTTGCCGTTGGCTGTCGGCGGTCCTTCGTAAAAAACAAAGTTGTCACAGCCCTCCCGGCTGTCAATGGTCTGTTTTAAAATGTCCATCGCTTCCCATTGGGCTGCAATGGCTTTTTCCGTATCCTTAACGGATTGGTC
Source organism: Eubacteriaceae bacterium (assembly GCA_028705955.1). Lineage (GTDB taxonomy): Bacteria > Bacillota > Clostridia > Eubacteriales > Eubacteriaceae > JAQWCN01. Next base: position 3,430 of record JAQWCN010000112.1, on the reverse strand, counting down.
TGATAAATCTGAAAAATGATGTGCCACGAATTGTTCCTCCTCAAATATAAAAAGTCCCTCATAATAACTTATGAGGGACGATAAATTTTTTACCGCGGTACCACCCGGCTTGGCCCTGTTTGTGACAGGCCCGCTTCATTTAAAATTAACGGTTTCCCGGGCACGCTCTCCTGTTTTCGGGCGGCCAGCTCCAAGGTGATTTATAAGATCTGCGCCAACAAAAGCCTTTCACCGTCCGGCTCTCTCTCTGGGATGCGCATCGGGATCTTAACGTCCTTTTCAATGCTTTTACATATTATAATGATTCATTGTAACATTTTTGAATAGAAAAGCAAGCCCGAAAATAAAAATAATACGCCCCGCCGGAATAAATGTGAATAAAAGAAGCGTCCCGGGCATTGGACGCTTCTACGGTGAGAGTGTGTAATGAAAAAATTCATCCACATTTGTATTTTAACATGGAAACCCGCTTTTGTTAAATCCTTTTTTAATTTTCTCCCGCTGTATTGTTCCCCGGCAAACTATGCTATAATAGGAAGCAAACTTAAAGAGAGGGAGGGATACCCCCATGCGCATTGCCATCTGTGATGACGAAGCCCTGGACCGGATTCAGCTTGAAGAAACGATCCGGCTGCTGGCGAAAAAAGAACATTTTGACTGTACCATCGACGCCTTTTCCGACGCGGAAACCTTTTTGGAATCGGCGGCGGTTGTCGATTACGATATGGTTTACCTGGATATTTATATGGATGGCAAAAACGGAATCGAGGCGGCCAAAGCGCTGCCGCCCCGGTTCCGCGGTTTTATTATCTTTACAACCACCAGCCCGGATTTTGCCCTCGAGGCCATCGATTTAAACGCGGTGCATTATCTGATCAAACCGGTGACCCTGGCCAAACTGGAAGAAGTCTACGCCCGCTGTGTGGACCGGAACCACACGTCCCGGCAGGAGCCGGTTTTGGAGGTGCTGTCTGAACGGAAAAAAATGGCTATTCCCCAGGAGACCATCGATTATATCGAATCCCATAATAAATTTGCCATCATCCACTGTGGTGTCAAAACCTTCAAGACCTACGACAACCTGTCCCTGATGCGGGATCAGCTGCTTCCTACTCTGTTCATTTCACCCCACCGCAGTTTTATCATCAACATGGGGTATATCGACGGGTTTCAGAAGAGCCGGATCACGATGAAGGACGGCCAGACCATCGCTGTCAGCCGCAATGTCCGGGACACCGTGGCCGATGCCTATACCGAATACCTGGCCGGGCTCTTACGGGGAAAGGGGTAAGCCATGTCCCTGACCCTCACCGCCTTTTTTGGATATCTGGTTCAGATTCTTCCCGCCACTGCTTTAATTCTGTTTTTATTCCGGGGCCGGATGCGTTTTTCCCCGGGGATCAGTGTCGGCGCCCTTGCGGTTATCATTGCCGTTTCCGGGTATTTTTTCGCCCTGATTGCATCCAACCTTGACGCGATTGTCCCGGGGGCAGATGAAAATCAGCTTCGTTTCTGCTGTTTCGCCTGTTTTATGATTATTGACTATTTATGCCTGCTGGCTTTTTTTGAAGAGTCACTTTCCCGGAAGCTTTTCTTTTTTGGTGTGGTGGCCAATTATTCCCAGGCCGTTTCCACGCTGTCCCTGCTGATTATGAAACATTTTTCTGCGGGTAACTCCTCCAGCTTTTTCTCCCTGACCAACACCCTGATCTCCCTCTGGCTTCTGGTTTTTACGTTTCCTTTTATCTTCTATTATTTAACGCAAAAGGTGACGGGCCTTCTGGATACCATCAGCGACGCCATCTGGGGACGCCTGGCCATGATCAGTGTGCTGTATTTTGCCATTCTTTCTATCTCCGGCCTGTTTTTGCCTGCTGGCACCCCGGACACTTTTAGCCAAATTGCGATGTCCGGTATTATCGCCGGAGCCCTGATTTTATACCTGTGTATTTTTATGGTTTTAAAGAGCGCCGCCCAGGAGCGGGACCGGGAAATTGCGGAGAAACAAACCCGGTATCTGTTGGATATGCAGCTCACCCGGGCCGGAAGCATCCGCCAATCCATTTCGGACCTGCGGCGCAACCGCCACGATCTGCGCCACCATTTTACCACCCTTTCCACCCTGGCAGACTCTGGCACGCCGGGAACCGCGGACGAAAAGCTCGCCCGGATTCAAAACTACCTGTCCGATTACAGTGCCTCCCTGGATCAACGGGATTTTATTCCACTGTGCCACAACGTAACTCTGGACGGTATTCTCAATTATTACCGGATGCAGGCTTTAGATGCCGGCATCGCCTTTGAGTGCGGAGCCTCTATTCCTGAGGACTGCCCAATCCCGGATCCACTGCTCTCTGTGGTGGTGGGCAACGGTCTTGAAAATGCGCTGGACGGCGCCAAAACCGCTTCGGACGGTCAGGGCCAGATTATTTTTAAAGCCCGGGTGATCAATCACGAATTGGTCATTTCCATCGACAACACCTTTAGCGGCGAGCTGCTGCTTCACCACGGCCAGTACCTCTCCACCAAATCCGGTGGGTCCGGGCTGGGCATGAGCAATATAAAAAAGGCCGCCGAATCCTACGGCGGCCATGTAACCTTCAGTCACGATGCCAGTGACTGGTTTCATTTGTCGGCGGTCATTCCGCTGTAAGGTGCAGCACCGCTTTCTTTTTCTTTTGCCAGACGGTTTTCAAAATCGGCCACAGGCATCGGTTTGGCAAAATAATAACCCTGGCCATAATTGTTTCCGGACCGGCACAGTTTCTCTGCTTCATGCTGCTTTTCAATCCCTTCGGTAATCGTGGGGATTGAGAGCTTCTGGGCCATTTTAATCATGGCATCCAAAATGATTGCTCCCCGTTCTTCCTGAAGGCTGTCTTCTTCTTCCCTCAAAAATCCCAAATCAATTTTCAGCAAATCCACCGGCATTTTCTTCAGCACGTTCAAAGAGGAATAGCCAGAACCAAAGTCATCCATAAACACGTCAAACCCCTGGCTGTGGAATTCTTTCGCAATTTTTTGCATCTTGGCCGGATCGTCCATGTAAATGCCTTCCGTCACTTCGACTTTCAGCATCCCCGGTGCAACCGCTTTGTCCTGGCAGGACCGGATCAAATTGTCCAGCAGTTTTTCATTTTCAAAATCCAGCCGGGAAAAGTTGACCGAAATGGGTACGACGGGTTTTTCTTCCTGCTGCCAGCGGGCGATCAAATCCAGGGCCTGAAGACGAACGGCGGAATCCAGCTCCACAATAAAACCGTTCTTTTCAAACTGGGGAATAAAACGCCCCGGGGAGATTTCACCATACTCCGGATGCTTCCAGCGAACGAGCGCTTCAGCCATAACGGTTCGCCCGGTTTTCAGATCCACAATGGGCTGCAGCAGAATAAAAAACTGTTTCTCTGTCAGTGCCTCTTCCATCTGATCG
>JAQWCN010000111.1 GCA_028705955.1 Eubacteriaceae bacterium | reverse complement strand
ATCCTGGCCGCCCGCCGTCCGGACAGCAGCCACCTCTTCCGGTGTAAACCCGCCGATGGGCGAGAGCAAAACCGCCAGCAGCGGAATGTCCTGCCGGTAATTAGCAATAATCCGGATGGTATTGAGGATAACGGTAATTTCAATGGACTCGTAGTAGGTTTGGCCCCCTTCATAATAGGTGGGAATCCCTTCTTCCGCCAAAATTCTGGCGTAGGTTTCCCCCCGCCCGGTAACAGCCCGCATCAAAACCCCGATATCCCGGTAGCTGATACGCTTTGTTTTATTGGTTTTGGACACGGTCATGGGCTGACCGACCATCGCATTAATGTGTTTGGCGATCAACCGGGCTTCCATCTCTCCGCCATCTGCTTTTCCCGTCTCGATAATGTGCACCTGGGCCGGCGTATACGGGGCGCCTTCTGCCACACCCCGGTACAATCTGGCCTGATTGTCGTAGGCCACTTCCCCCAATTCCGGCGACATGATCCGGCCGAACAGATCGTTCACCGCATCGATGACGCCCTGACCGCTGCGAAAATTTTTCCCCAGGGTAACCAGCTGGGAATCCGGGGACTCACCGGAACCAAAACGCTTGTATTTTTCAAGAAAAATTCCGGGATCCGCCAAACGAAAACGGTAGATGCTTTGTTTCACATCCCCCACCATGAAATAATTATCCGGACGGCGGATTTGAGCAATGATCGCTTCCTGCATTTCGTTGGTGTCCTGATACTCATCGATAAAAATATACTGGTATTGCTGCTGAAGCTCCCTGGCGATATCCGGCCTGCTCAAAATGCGCAGCGCCAGTTTTTCCGTATCCGGAAAATCCAGGAGCCCTTTGTCTTCTTTTTTCTTCCGGTACGCTTCCTGAAAGGCCCGGGTCAACGCCAGCACATCTTCCATGGGTTTTGCCATGGCCGCCATTTCCCCAAGGGATTCAGCCAGCGGTTCCCGGACGATTTCCTGAAGCTTTTGTACAATGTCTTTGGCCTCGTTACGGATATCCTTAATGGCATCGCTGGTTTCTTTATCCTTCCGGCTGCCCTTGTACCGGGGAAAGTCTACAGCCAGCAGCGTATCACAAAAATCCGGATAACCGGAGTCCAGCATTTTAAGGGCTTGGGCCACCCCCTGCATATCCTGGGCCAACTGATCTGCCGTCTTTATAAAGTCTTCATTATTATCGGCGATTTGACGGGCCTTTGTGATCAGTTGAACCGCTGCTTCCAAATCCCTGCGCGCGCCTTGTTTTAAACTCAAGCCCCAGGCCGAGGATTCAAACGCTTTGGCATCCATTTTTAACTGTTCCACCGCGCCGGCGCTCCATGTTTCGGGATCCGCCAGTGTCGAAAGGAAACGGTCACACTGGAGGACCAGCTTCTTTAACCCTTCGTCATCCCGGTTGCCGGAAAACATCTCCACCAATCGGCTAAACGCATTGTCGCCCGCTTCCGGAATCGTCACATATGCTTCTTCAAAGACATCCTCCAGCGCTTCCCGTTTTAAAATTGCAAGCTGGGTTTCTTCTCCCATTTTAAATTGGGGATCAACACCCACTTCCTGAAAATATTCCCGAACCAGATGACCGCAGAACGCGTGAATGGTTGAAATATCAGCAGCGGGGAGCTTTTGAATCTGGGCGAGGAGCCATTTGGCATCCGCACCAGGGGCCTCAAATGCGCCAACCAGAGCCCGGTTGAGCCGTTCTTTCATCTCCCCGGCCGCAGCCCGGGTAAACGTCAAAACCAAAAGATCCTCTACCGGAACCTTATCCTCTACCACCAGACGCCTGATCCGTTCGATCAGAAGCGCCGTTTTCCCCGAACCGGCCGCCGCCGAAACCAGGAGATTACACTTTCTGGCAGCGATGGCTGTTTCCTGTTCATCTGTCCAATTCATGTCCGGTCACCTCCCTGGCCCGTTTGAGTAATTGGGCCTTGGACACCGCCGCGTCCAAAACCCGGTAAGCCGCCTGATCGATCCGGGAATCCCACTGACAGACCGCACGGTAGTCGCAAAAATCACAGGCGCATTTTGATCCCATTTTGTAGGGTTTTAATGCGATATCCCCTTTTTCTATTCCCTTCACACTGTCGGCAATGATCCATTTTACATAATCGATGATATCCTCAAATTCGTCCCGGGACAGCTTATTGGTCCGGGATCCTTTTTTAAAAATATCCGATGACCGGCCGTTGTCTTCATCCAATGCATTCATCACCCGGGGATCGTCGAGAAAAAGACCGTTCATCTGAAAAGCCTGATCGATTTTTTTCTGAAGCAATTCGGGATCTTTGATCTTCTCTTTAACCACGGGATCGTCCACATGAAAATAAAAAGTTCCCGCTGGAATACTCGCGGTTTCATCCTCCCCGCACAGGGCCAGACTTTCGTCCAGATAAACCAGCAGCTGAAGGGAAAGCCCGTAATACACATCCGCCATGGTGATATCCGGATTCCCGGTTTTGTAATCCACCACCTTGACAAAGGTTTCCCCGTCTTTTATATAGGTATCAATCCGGTCCACAATGCCCCGAATCCGAACATTATTTTTTAAATCCGGCACCTGCAGCTGCTGTTCAAACTGGTGTTCACTGTAACAAAAGGAAAAGGCGCCACGGCTTAAATGTTCACTGAGCATCCGGACCGTCTGGTGGCTGACCCGGTTCAGTTTCCGCCCTAAAAACCGGTAAGCCCCGGTGCTTTCAAACACTTTGTAGTGGGCCTGAGGCAGCAAAGTATTCATCGCTTCAGTCACCAGGGCATCCCGCTGTTCCGGCTCCAAAGCGTCGAGGGTGGTTCCCTGTTGTTTCACTGTTTTAAACACCTGTTCGATCACACTGTGGAGCAATGTCCCGATATCCGGGGGATCCACGACGTATTCCCGCCGGGGCCGGGGACGCAGCCCGTACTGAACAAAATGGGAAAACGGACAGGACCGGTAGCGTTCAATCCGGGATACCGACGCACTGACCGGGTCGCCGTAAAGCCGGACCGCCGCCTCCTGACGCAAGCAGTCCTGATGCTTAAAGACCATGGTGGGCAGACAAAGCCCCTGATCCTTTAACCCGGCACCGACCAGTGCTTCCATCGTCCCGGAAGGCTGTGTTTTTTCTGATTTTTTTAAAGCCAGTGCATTGAGCGTCCCCGGCGTTGCCGTGATCCAGTCCAGGGCCTCTGCTTCCGACGGGTTCAAGGCACTCTGGACCGGCACATCCGGAAAGACCCGTCTGATCTGATCCACCAGTGAAGACACCCGCAAGGACGCGCCATCCTCCCCGTTCATCGCATAAGAGCAAAACAGATCGTCTGTCACCTGGGCAATCTGGCAGTAGATCGAGTAATCTTCCCGGGTTCTCCGGTAAGCCTCATCGTCCTGGAGCATCAGCCCCCGGGCTTTAAGCCGGGCCCGCTCGCCGTCTGTCAGCACGGCAAAACGCCCGGTCTCCGAAGGCAGCAGTCCCTCGTTGGCTCCCAGAATAAAGAGCGCCCGGACCCCGCTTCCCCGGCTTCGGAACGCATCGGTGATCATCACGACATCCTGGCGTTCCGGCAGAACCCCAATGTGATACGTCGTGACCCCGCCGGTCAGCACTTTGATAAATTCATTGAGGGTGCACGTTTCGTCCCCCAAAGCGCTGTCAATCTGATCAAAAACCGTCATTAAAATATTCCAGATCTGATTGTTTTGTGACAAGGTTTCAAAATCCCCGCTGGCTTCCAGCAGTTCCCCCATTTGATCCAGTGTTTTGGACACGTCGATGGCCTGAAGAAAATCAAACGCCGCCACCAGGCGCTGCCGGTACGTTTTTTCCCCGGCCATCGCCCTGCGCAGTGTTGCCAACGGATCAATGAGTGCCGCCCTGTTCCGGTTGAGATCCGGCAGACTGTAATCTTCCGCAAGCGCCGTCTGCGTAAAGGGCTTTTCCCATTTCAATCCCACAATGCCAAAAGCGATACTGGCATTTTCCAGATCCATCCACGCCTCCGGGGAAACGGTCGCGAATCCCGATTTGGCATAACCGAACAGCGCGTTCTTTCCATAACGGGTATCCACAGCATTCAGGGCAGCCAAAAATCCTTCGATTAACGGATGATCCTCAATCGCTTCCAGGCGATCCACAAAACAGGGCACGTCATAGAGCGCCAGCGCCCGGGCAATGGTGCTTCCCATGCTGTCCGGACTGCCCACCAGAATACCGATATCCTGATACCTGTACCCCTGATCCCGGACCAGGGAAATAATTTGCCGGGCTGCCTGTTCCGCCTCGTCCCACAAGTCCATACACTGGCGAAGGTGAATCGCCGGCACTGCTCCCTGCCACCGGGATGGGTTGTACGCATACAGCTCATGTTCCAGAAAATCGAGGGGTGCAGCGTCAGATGCCTTTTGGGTGCAGTCGATCAATTCAAAAACCTGGCCCGTTTCCCGGGCAATGGCCGCCATCCGACTTTGGGTGTCCCGGCATATTTCAAAAACAGATGCATCCGGAACCCCTGCATCCTGGTCGCCGGTCAGGGTCATGGTCAATTGGCTGGTTCGGGCCGCCAGCGCCTGAATGACCTCAAAATCCCTGGCCGAAAAAGTATAAAAGCCATCCAGCCAGATCATCGCATCATGAAGAAGGGAAACTTTTTCTATTTTTTCACAGAGCAACGCCGACCGGTCCGCCCCATCCAACCGTTCCTGACCCAGCGAAACTTCGTAATTTTTAAAAATGATGAGAATATCCTGCAATTTCCGGGACAACAGGGACTGCCCCCCGGACTGCGCTGCCACAGCCTCCAGGCCGCTGCAGTCAATGTCGTTCTCTTTTAACTCATTGATAAAAGCCGTCATGTCCTGCAAAAATCCCGGACGTCCCGCACTTCTTTTATAGACTTCGAGGGAATCCCGGGAGGCGATAATACTTTTAGCCAGCAGCATTTGCTGACCATGTTCATCCACCACAGGCCTGACGGCCCCGCCGGCTTCTGCAAAAATACGATCTGCCAGCCTTTCCAGACTCAAAACATCCACCTGCATCAGCCCGGGGAGTCCGGTCTCCGCCATCAGCGCGCGTTCTGCCCCCAGGGTATACTGTTCGGGAACCACCAGAAACAAATGCTCCCTCCCTTTTTTAATCTGCTGTGCAATCTCATGGTAAATGCGCTGATGCTTTGTTTCCCCCTGCCGTTCCTGCCTGCCCATTAACAACCGGATACTCACAACTGCTTTCCTCCTTTTTATTGCTCAATCAACGCCGTCAGCTCTCCGGCTTCTTGAATACACGCTGCATCATCGTACGCTAAAAGCTGTTTTTTATCCCCGAATCCCCACAAACAGAGAACCGGCTGCATGCCTGCATTTTTTCCCGTTTCATAATCGATGGAACTGTCTCCCACATAGAGACATTCCTCCGGCCTGACACCCATCTTCGCAGCGACCTCCAGGGTTTGCGCCGGATCGGGTTTCCTTGGCTTATCGTTTCTCTGGCCACGGATATCGACAAAATCCCC
>JAQWCN010000110.1 GCA_028705955.1 Eubacteriaceae bacterium | reverse complement strand
ATCCCGGGTTTCGTGGGCCAGTGCCCGGCGCACGTCCGCCGCAGTATAGTGGGAATAATCATAGGCGTTCATCGCTGTGATCACCTGGTCCATAATTTCTGATCCGCAGTCTTCCATTCCCGGCAGGTAACGCATCGGATCGGTATGATCTTTTTTCTGATCTTCGATAATGCTGTCGCTTAAAATACTTTCGTTAATTTTTTCCGCCATACTTACGCTTCCTTCACTTCATCCAGAAAACCCGTGAGGGGTGATGACGCCGCACCGCCTTTGGTCCGGATTGCTCCAAGACCGGAGCGGTAAGCCGCCCGTCCGGCATCGATGGCAAGCTTAAAGGCTCTGGCCATTTCTGCCACATCCCCGGCGGTGGCGATGGCGGTATTGGCCATAATGGCTGCCGCTCCCATTTCCATGGCTTCACACGCCTGGGAGGGCCGGCCCAACCCGGCGTCCACAATCACCGGCAGATCGATTTCGTCGATCAGAATCTGTAAAAATTCCCGGGTACACAATCCCTTATTGGAACCAATTGGCGCGGCTAAAGGCATCACGCTGGCAGCACCGGCACTTTGTAAATCCCTGGCCACATTGAGATCCGGATACATGTATGGCATCACCACAAACCCTTCTCCGGCCAGGGTTTCTGTCGCTTTAATGGTTTCGGCATTATCCGGCAGCAGATAGCGGGTATCCCGCATAATTTCCACCTTGATAAAACGGCCACAGCCCACTTCCTTTGCCAGTCTGGCAATGCGCACCGCTTCGTCGGCATTTCTCGCCCCCGAAGTGTTGGGCAGCAGGGTGACATTTTTGGGGACATAATCCATAATGTTAGCCAGTCCATCCGGATTGGCTCTGCGCAGTGCCAGGGTTACTATCTGGGCTTGTGCATGATCCACCGCCGCTTTAATCAAATCCAGGGAATATTTGCCTGATCCCAGAATAAAACGGGAGTCAAAAGTTTGTCCCCCAAGTGTCCATTGATCTTTGATCTGTTCTTTCATTTTTTTCTTCCTTTCAATTTATACTGTTTCAATACCTAAAAGCAGGCGCACGACCATATTGGCCTCCTGGGCGGCGCAGATTCCCACCCGGGGAGCCATTAAGCCGGCCTGATCCATCCCGGTGCTTCCGTCGCCGCACAGATAAAAATGCCGGGCCACTTTTCTTGTTTCCATCGTGTTGCCGCTGCCGTATCCCGCCATGCCGGATCCAGATACCAGATAACGCTCCGGATAATGGGTAAAAAAACCGTCTGCCAGCATGGCCTTGGCTTCAGGCAAATCAAAAGCCTCTGCGATAACCGCATCGTCCTTAAAAATCCCGGCAAAATTTTCCGGGGTCACTTTGACGGTATCCACCCGGACCTGAACCAACGGGTTGATCTCTGCAATCGTCTTTGCCATCACTTCGGTTTTTAACTCTCCAATATCGGAAATCCGGTACTGTTGACGGTTGAGATTGCTCAAATCCACCCGGTCAAAATCGATCAGATGCAAATGTCCCACCCCGGCCCGGGCCAGCGCAATGGCGATGGTTGACCCCAAACCGCCGAGACCTGCAACAGCTGCGCGCCCGGCCAAAAGAGTATCCTGCACTTCTTTTCCCTGTCGGCGGCAGAGTTCTTTATAAACCGCCTCCTTGCTGACGAGCGCCATCTCACCCACCTCCCACAAAAGTCACGACTTCCAGATGATCGCCATCTGCAAGTTGTGTCAGCGCATGCTTGTTTCTGGGAATAACCAAACCGTTGCGTTCCACAGCGATCCGTTTGCGGTCAAACCCCTGGGCTTCCATAACATCGGAAAGCATTTTTCCTTCGGCCCCGGCGATTTCCCTGCCATTAACTGTAATCATTTTTTCCTCCTGACAACCAAAAAAGGTCCACAAAGTGTGACACCCGAGGTGGTGTCCCCCTTTGCGGACCTTTTGTCTCACAATTTTTTTAATTCGTTTTTAGTCTATCCTGCCGCCTTGCATCTGTCAAGGTGTTTTAACCATGTTTTCGCTTTAATGCAAAATGCCGTCAACATTTTTTTGAATATCCCGGGCCACTTCCGGCTTGTTCATCGAATAGACATGCACATGGTTGATCCCATTGGCAAAAAGATTCACAATTTGGTTGGTGGCATAGGCGATGCCCGCCGCGTACATCGCTTTGGGATCCGGTCCAAAATGATCCACCATTTCCGTAAAACTCCGGGGCAGAAATGAACCGGACAACTCACAAATCCGTTTGACCTGACTTGCATTGGTCACCGGCATAATACCCGCGACAATCGGCACGGTAATCCCGGCTTCCCGGATCTTGTACATAAAATTATAAAACAGCGCATTATCAAAAAACATTTGGGTCGTCAAAAATTCACAGCCCGCATCGACCTTTTGTTTTAAATGCACAATGTCTTCTTTCTGACAGGAAGATTCCGGATGACACTCCGGATAACAGGCACCGCCAATACAAAAATCCCCCGCTTTTTTGATGTCTTCTATCAGTTCACCGGCATAGCGGTATTCCCCCGGCACGTAATCCTGCGGCCGGTCCCCGCGCAGGGCCAGAATATTTTCGATCCCCGCTGTCCGCAAATCCTCCAGCCTATCCTGAACCGTCTGCCGGTCCGAAGACACGCAGGTCAGATGAGCCAGGGCATTGACCCCGTACTCCCGCTTAATTTTTTTTGCGATATCCACAGTGTAACGGCTGGTTCCCCCTCCGGCACCATAGGTCACACTCATATAACTCGGTTTCAGCCCGGCAATTTTCTGGACGGCCTGACTCACACTTTCCCAACTACTGTCTGTTTTTGGGGGAAATACCTCAAAGGACAGCATCGGACGATCCTGTTTAAATAATTCTGTTAATTTCATGATTCCTCCTGCTTTCCCACTGACCGGAAATTTTTTGTTATTATATCACATTTTCTCCCTTTTCAAAAGACAATCCAAACCCTTTCCAAGAACCAATAGACACCGGAGATGAAATCATTTATAATGGGAGTAACACTATTCCAAATCGAATCTAAAGGAAGACCCTTTTCATGAAAACAAACTATACCATTCCGGAAATTCAAATCACCATGACGTATCTTGAACCACTCTTTGACATCGTCCGGATTGTTGATTCTGACAAACTCATTGTTTTATCCATTACCCCGGAAGGCCGGCTTCAACCGACAGAACACCATTGCTACGAAGTCTGGAACCGGTCTGAACGGTGTGAAAACTGCACCAGCCAGCAGGCTTGCCTGGCCAACGGTCAAATCAACAAATACGAATGTGTCGAAAACAATGTTTTTTATGTCGTTTCCAAATCCATTACCCTTGTGGAGCCTTCCGGTCAGAAACGGCTTGTCGCCCTGGAAATTGTCAGTCACATCAATGATCATTTTGCAGTGGAAGAAATCAGCAGCGGCAATAAGATATTAAAAACCATTCAGGAAACCAACCGCAAGATTTACGAAGATCCCCTGACCCATGTATTTAACCGCCGCTATCTGGATGACCGGGTCTTCTTTTACGACGGTCACCAGAACACGAATGCCCGGGATGTCGCTTTTATTCTCTCGGACATCCGGGATTTTAAAAAGATCAACGATACTTACGGGCACCTTGCCGGGGATGAGGTCTTAAAACAGTATGCCGCAGCCATTAAAAAAATGATCCGTCGGCGGGATACCATTTTGCGTTACGGCGGCGATGAATTTCTAATCATTCTCTCCGAATGTCCGGAATCCACCCTCCCGAACAAAATTGCCTCCTTTGCCCAGGCGGTCGCTCACATTAAGATTCAAAAGGTTAACCCGGTTTACGTGGATTTTGGCTACGCCTTTTCCCACAATCCTGTCATTTCCAATGAAAGCCTGCGCCAGATCATCGACCGGGCCGATGCCATGATGTACCAAAACAAACGTGGGCCAATTCCGGTCTGACAAAAACCAATAAACGCTGTTGATCGTCCATTCCACGATAACTGCAACCCTTGTGATCTGTTTATACCCCTTAAAAAGGTGTTGGCTGGAGAACCAGCCAACACCTTTTTTATTTTGTTCCTTTTCTGTTGATGGGTGTTCATTCAACGGCCCTTTCTTCGGGCTCAATCGATACGCGTACTTTCGATCAGCCCGTAATCCGGCAATTTCCCCATCATGCTTTCCATCCACCGTTTCAGGCGAATGCTTTTCTAAAGGCGTTTGAACGCCGGCGGCTGGTGACCGATACGTCCTGCGATGTCCCGGCGACCCGTCCAGCACCTGACATAACGGCCCCAAATGATTTGTGAGAACGGTCAGAAACAAAACAAAGAGTCCGATGGATCCTGCAATAAACAGAATAAAGGCCCTGGCGCCTTGTGCCATCACAGCCTTGCCAAACCAGATTGCCGGCGGGTATAACCGTTCAATGAGAACGGGAAGCTTTTTGCCAAACCCGTTATCATGTCCGATGGTAACGTTTGGGATTGTCCGGAAATGAGCATTTGCCCAACCACCACGGCACCGACCATGGCCATGGTCAGTACCAAAGACACCATGCTGCGATGGCGCATTCTGGAACTCAGTGCTGTAATGCCTGCGCCAATCAAAGCAGCCACCGTCATGGGCAGCAAGGATAACAGCAAGGTTCCCAAAATTCCCGTCAATACAAAACTTACGCCGGCTCCAGTCATCCTCCTCGTTACCACCAGTCCCGGAACCATCACCGCACAAGCCATGACCAGATTGGCCAGATACAGCGTCAAAAATCGGCTGATCACAATGACACTCTGGAATACCGCTTGGTTAAATGACTGATTGTAAGCATTTTGCTCCTCCTGTTTTCTGTCATCATTCTGCTGAAAACATTTTTGATTTTCAGCTTTCTTCACAAGGTGAAGCGATTATGGTCAGCCGTCTTGGCTTGCGCCCTTCCCCTAATCCGTTTCTATGATCCTACATTCCCCCAAAAAAATTATCCTGAAAGGCTACCGCGCAATCCGGATAAGCGTCACAAAAACTGGCGAATTTTTTTGTGAGCATCCCCTGACCAGCCAGAAAATCTTTCAGTTCTGCAGGCGTTCCCCGATAACACCAGACTCCCACCCCATTGGTAATTTCGTCATGAAGGATGGCTTTGGCGGTTTTGCGAAAGGCCCGTTCCGGCATTGGCAGGGGCATCACTCCCTGAATGAGTGTGTTCAGTTCTTCGGTATCCTGCCAGTCCGCCCCGGGCGTTATTGGACACAGAAAGGCTTCGTAAAGAAATATGGGTCCCCCTTCCATCTTCGGGAGATACCAGGTTTTGAAAAAATCGATATATTCTGCTTCACTGCTATTTTCCGCAATCGGATGAATCAAATCATCACTGACGTCGTACAAATGCAATTTCCCTTTAACGGGAAAAGGCTTAATGTAGCGCACCTCTTCCAAAATCCAGGCGTATCCTTTTTTGTCCGGCATGTTCTCCAGATGGGCCGCATCCAAATGTTTTGTTTCAAAGGGCACAACATCTTTAAGCGTCACCAGACACAGTGCCTGGCCCACAATGGTGTTGGGCTCCCGGGGTGTTGCTGAACTGCAAATCAGTAAAGGACCGCGGTGAGTGGTCTTCCAGG
>JAQWCN010000109.1 GCA_028705955.1 Eubacteriaceae bacterium | reverse complement strand
ATGGCGGCTTCCCATTATCCCCAGGTTTATGCTGCCCTTTTTTCCAATCCGGACGTTTCGGGCAGGCAATTGGATCTCAATTCCAGGAGCATCGAAAGTTTTGTCGGACGCATTCCGTATTTTTCCCAGTATGTAACGTCACATCTGGACAGCGGTTACCGGATCGGGGTGTGCTGTAAAAATAAAAAGACGATGGAAAACGTCCGAAACTTTTTAGAAGAACAGGAACTGGACCGGTTCAGCGACGGGACCAACCCGGGAATTGAAATGATTTGCGGGGAGGTTTCCGAAGGCTTTGAATTGCCGTCAGAAGGACTGGCTTTTGTGAATGAATCGGAAATCTTTCGGGAACAGCCCCAGAAGGCGAGAAGAAAACGGCGGACCAAAAGCCGGAAAATCGATTCTTTTTCCGCACTGACCGTCGGGGATTATGTTGTTCACGATATCCACGGGATTGGCGTGTACCAGGGAATCGAAAAGATGACTTTGGGAGAGGTCACCCGGGATATGATGGTGATTGCCTATAAAGGGGACGATAAACTTTATTTGCCGGTGGAGCAAATGGATTCGGTTCAGGCGTACATTGGAACCGGCGGGGAACGAAAACCCCGGATTAATACCCTGGGCCGTCCCGATTGGGAAAAAACCAAGGCAAAAGCGAAAAAAGCGGTTGAGGACATGGCCGATGAGCTCATCGCCCTTTACGCAAAAAGACGCTCCCAGCCCGGTTTTGCTTTTGGCAGGGATACGGCGTGGCAGCAGGACTTTGAAAGCCGTTTTGAATATGAAGAAACCGACGATCAACTGCGCTGTGTCGACGAAATTAAAAAGGATATGGAAAAACCGGTGCCCATGGACAGGCTGCTTTGCGGCGATGTGGGATACGGCAAAACGGAAGTTGCCCTCCGGGCTGCCTTTAAAGCCGTGATGGAAAACAAGCAGGTGGCGGTGCTGGTACCCACAACCATTTTGGCCCAGCAGCATTACAATACCATGACGGAGCGGTTTGCCCATTTCCCGATCGGGGTCCAAGTGATCAGCCGTTTTAAATCAGCCGGGGAACAGCGGCTGATCTTAAAAGATTTGGCAGCGGGAAGGGTGGATATCATTGTCGGGACCCACCGCCTATTGTCAAAGGATGTTACGTTTAAAGACCTGGGTTTATTGATTATTGATGAGGAACAGCGCTTTGGGGTAAAAGCAAAAGAGAAACTTAAAAGTTTCCGGGAAAATGTGGATGTCCTGACGTTGAGCGCGACGCCAATTCCCAGAACGCTTCACATGTCGATGACGGGAGTACGGGATATGAGTGTCATTGCGGAACCACCGACGGGAAGACGGCCGGTTCAAACGTATGTGATGCGGGATAATGCCATGGTTATTGGGGACGCTATTGCCCGGGAACTTAACCGCGGCGGCCAGGTCTTTTTTGTTCACAACCGGATTAAAGATATACGGGAAACGGCTGACCGGGTGGCCCGGATGGCGCCTGGGGCCAAGATCGTTGTGGCCCACGGGCGGATGAGCGGTGAGACCCTGGAAAAAATCATGGTGGCCTTTCTCAATAAAGAATACGATGTATTGGTCACGACAGCCATTGTGGAATCGGGGATGGATGTTAAAAACGCCAACACGATGATTATCGACAACGGGGATTCCCTTGGCCTGTCCCAGCTCTACCAATTGAGGGGGAGAGTCGGGCGCGCCAGCCGCCAGGCCTATTGTTACATTGTTTATAAAAAACAGGTGCTTTCGGAAATTGCGGCAAAACGGCTGAAGGCGATCAAGGATTTCACTGCCTTTGGATCCGGCTTTAAAGTGGCCATGCGGGATCTGGAAATCAGGGGTGCCGGCAATTTGCTGGGGGCGGAGCAATCCGGACATCTGTTTAGTATCGGTTATGAAATGTACTGCCGGATTCTGGAAGAAACCATTGCCGAACATACCAACGGACAGCTGGCCCAGAAAGAAAAAGAACCGGTTAAAATTAATTTGGAAGTTGATGCTTTTATTCCTGAGGGCTATATTGACAGTGAAGTGCTGAAATACGATGCCTATAAAAAAATTGCCACGGTTGGGGATGAAGAGGACAAACAGGCGATGATCGAGGAACTGACCGACCGGTTTGGCTCTGTGCCCCGGGGTGTTAATAATCTGTTAAGTCTGGCGATGATGGGCCATATGGCCGCAAAGAAAAACATGGTGGAAATCCGCCAGCGCGGTGACGCAGCTTACTTCTATTTTGATGAAGAACGTGAGACACCGATGCCGGACGGTGAAACCATCTTGGCGCTTTTCGAAACCTATCATCTTAAACTAAAAGCGGATCGTCACCGGGATGGGGTGTGGCGGATCGATTTGAACCATCGGATTCAAGAACAAATGGTGGATCGAATCCTGAACTTCCTGAAAAAAATCTAAATATTTGGCGTTAACGTCAATAATGTGTATAATAACACTATTAAAGCGAATTGAATAAAGAAACAGTAAGAGGAGAGAAGAATGCATCAGAAAATGAAAAAAACGTTATTAATCGCTCTGGCTGTTGCCATCGCCTGCCTGGCATTTTCCGGCTGTGCCCTGGTTTCGGTGAATCCGGAAAAAGACCGGGCCCAGGTGATTGCAACCATCAACGGCACCGATCTGCACAAAGATGTCTTTGACAATGCCATGGCGTACACCAATTGTTATTACGCTGCAAATAATAAGGATATGCCAACCGGATCGGATCTTAAGACCGTTAAATCGGATCTTTATGACAGCATCATTCAAAATCAGGTTTTGGCGGCCAAAGCCAAAAAAGATGGTTTAAAAGTCGATGAAGCGTCAGCTAAAAAGGAAGGGAAATCCAGTTACGACAGTATCAAGAAAAAGGTTGAAAAGAAGTTTAGCAGCATTCTGTCGGATAATTTCACGATGGATGAACTCTTTGCGGCCTATATGCAGGATAACAGTGTGACCAGTGCGTACGCTGATAAAGCGTTAACGGCCTATACCGATTCCCTCAAAAAAAATCCGGGGAAATTTCTGGATGAGTTGGTGGGGAAAATCGGCGATAAAGACGTGACTCATGGAGAATACTATTATTATTACGTCGGGGAAGAACTCAGCAATTACATGTCTGAAGGTTCCGCACTTGGAACAGACGATAAGACGGTTAAAAAGACAAAAGAAACAATTTTTGACAAGATTGAATTAAACCGTCAGCTGATCAAATACTGCGAAGACAATAAGATTACCGTTTCGGACAGTGCCATTTCATCGGCCCAAAAAACGCTCCAGTCCACCATCAGCATGTTTTTCCAGGATGACAGTTCCCTGGATTCCTATCTGGAAACTTACAGCATGACGGCTTCAAAATATAAGGAATACCAGAAACAGGAAGCCAAAGCCAATGCGGCAGGGGACGCCATTAAACAAAAAATGATCAACGATGTTCAGCCTTCTGACAGCGACTTGAAGAGTTATTATAATAAGAATAAAAATCAGTACGACACCAGCACGGTATCGGCCTGCCATATTTTGACCAGTGATGAAGATCTGGCCAACGAAATTTACAATAAAGCCAAAGATTGTAAATCAAAAGATGATTTCCAGAAGATTATGGATGAATACAAAAGCAATTCCGGCGTTTCACAAGCGACAGATTTAGGGTCATTTACCTATAGTCAAATGGCTGAAGCTTTTGCAAAAGAAGCCTTTAGCATGAAGGTAAACACGGTGAGCAAACCGGTTAAGACCGATTATGGTTATCATGTTATTTTTGTGTATGCCAAACAGGATGGGAAAGTTTCTTCCCTCGATGACAACAAGGATTCCATTACCGAAGCGGTAAAGGAAGAAAAAGGTGGGGATGAATACACCAAGCTGACCGAAAAACTGCAAAAGGCCGATAAAATTGAAAGCAATGACGAAATAAAAAGTGCCACAGATGAATATGTGGATCAGCTCAAAGAAGAATTGAATGTGACCACGAACGAAAAAGTTTGCGAATAATCCTAAAAAGTCAATGCATTGCCTTGCAATCTGACTGTTTACAGCTCCTGAAAGGGAGCTGTTTTTTTATGGGTATTTTAAAGAAAGGAAAAACGGAATATTTGCGTTGGCATAATAAAAGCGTTATAATAACGGGGTCCTTAACAAGGTTAAAAATGGAAGAAGAGGTTTTGAGTGAGCGAAAATAAAGCAAACAGTTATTTAAAGGGAGCGACGATCCTGGCGACGGCGGGCATACTGTCCAGACTGCTGGGCCTGTTTTACAAAGTCCCGCTCTATCAATTGGTGGGCGAATACGGCAATGGTATTTATGGAAATGTAACCAATATCTACAATGTTTTACTGATGGTCTCCACAGTGGGGATTCCGGTTGCAATTTCCAAAATGATTTCAGAAAGCACGGCGGTCCATGATTACCGCGGAGCAAAAACCATTTTTAAAGTGTCGACGGCCACGCTGATGATTTTGGGCGGGCTGTCCAGTTTGATTTTGTTTTTTGGGGCGCGGTGGATCATCAGCGCGGCCAACTGGCCGGAGGAAAGCTATGCGGCCATGATGGCCGTGGCTCTCGCCCCGTTTATCATTTCAATTTGTTCGGCCTTCCGAGGCTTTTTTCAAGGTTTTCAGATCATGACCCCCACGGCGGTTTCCCAGATTATCGAACAGATTATCCGGGTCGGCCTGGGCATCTTTTTATGCTGGTTTTGCATCAGCCGGGGCTACGGTGTTGGAATGGCGGTGGGCGGTGCCATTATGGGGGCAACTGTCGGCGGTGTCATTGCGGCGGTCTTTTTGGGGTTTGTTTTTTGGATATACACGTCTAAAAATGCAAAGATGCTTGACCGGACGACCCGGAAACATCCCCGGAGTGCCAAAACCATACTCAAACGGCTGCTGATCATTGCGGTTCCGGTTACCCTGACGTCGGTGATCGTCTCTTTGTTTGCAACCATTAATTCCTTTATTTATGTTTCCCGGCTGGCGGTGGCGGGAATTGATAAAGTGACGGCAACGATTATGTTTGGCGCCTACACCAATGTGGATACTTTAATCAATGTTCCTCTGGTGATTAGTGCTAATCTGGCGGTAGCGATGATCCCGGCGATCTCGGAGTCCTTTGCGCTTAATGATAAAAAACTGATGAATCATAAAATCGATCTGGCCATTCGCATTGTGACGCTGGTGGCCTTACCCTGCTGTGTGGGCCTGTCGGTGCTGTCTTCCGGGATTTTTGATCTGCTTTTCCCGGGGTCTCATTACGGGCCCGGATTGTTGCAGGTTTTTGCCTACGCCACGATCTTTATGATGCTCTCCAATACGTTTCAGAGCATTCTGCAAGCCATTGACAAATTCCGGGTGCCGCTGGTGACACTGGCTTTTGGGACGGTCATCTTTTTTATCACCGGTTGGGTGAGCATGGCCATTCCGTCCATTAATATTTACGGCATGGGCCTGTCATTCATGGTGACATTTATTTATCTGACCATTGCCAACTACCGGTGTGTCAAAAAATTTACCGGGGTCAGAATTTCATGGATGTCAACAGTCATTATGCCGGGGCTTTCCTCGCTGGTCATGGGACTGGCAACCTGGCTGGTGTACAATGTGTGTCAC
>JAQWCN010000015.1 GCA_028705955.1 Eubacteriaceae bacterium | reverse complement strand
ACCTGCTAATGCTTTTCCGTTTGCCTTAATGGTCTTAAATGAAGCAGGAGCTGCCGCCTTTTCTTCGTCTGTCAACAGAACCGGACGAATGGCTGCATGTGGGCAAACAAAAGAACATTGATTACATTGGATACAATTATCTGCATTCCAAACAGGAACATTAACAGCAATACCACGTTTTTCATAAGCTGATGTTCCAGCCATCCAAGTGCCATCTTCATTTCCTTCAAAAGCAGATACCGGAATTGTATCCCCTTCAAAACGACCGATTGGACGAACAATATCCTTAACAAATTTAGGATCAGTGTCTTTTGCTTTTGGAGCATCTTTTGCATCAGCCCAAGAAGCAGGAACATCATATTGTGTTAAAATCTTAGGATCAACGCCAGCATCAACAGCTGCGTAGTTCATCTGTACGATCTTGTCACCTTTATGTCCATAAGTCTTTTTGATGCTTGCTTTAGAATATTTAACAGCTTCTTCAATTGGAATAATATCAGCAAGTTTAAAGAAAGCTGCTTGCATAATCATATTTGTCCGACGGCCCAATCCAATTTCTTCAGCTGCCTTTGTTGCGTTAATTGTATAGAATTGAATATCATTTTTTGCAATATAACGTTTCATGGAAGCTGGTAATTGTCTGTCAATTTCCGCTGCATCCCATACGGTATTCAGTAAGAAAGAACCACCTTTTTTCAAACCTTTAAGTAAATCATATTGATGAACATAAGATTCAGTTGAACAAGAAATGAAATCAGCCTGGTTAATCAGATATGGTGATTTAATTGGTTTCTTACCAAAACGGAGATGAGAACAAGTAATCCCACCGGATTTCTTGGAGTCATAGTCAAAATAACCCTGAGCATAAAGATCCGTGTTATCCCCGATAATCTTAATGGCACTCTTATTTGCACCAACTGTACCATCTGAACCAAGTCCCCAGAATTTACAGCCTTTAGTTCCTTCCGGAATTGTATCGATTTCTTCTTTAACATCCAAACTTTTATGTGTTAAATCATCAACAATGGCAATTGTAAATTGATCTTTAGGCTGTGCAGAACGCATATTATCAAATACTGCCTTGATATCACTCGAAGTTGTATCTTTTGAACCTAAACCATAGATACCACCAATAATGGAAGGAGCACTTTCAACACCAGAGTAAACTGTACAAATATCTTGATACAGTGGTTCGCCTAATGCACCTGGTTCTTTTGTACGATCCAGCACGCAAATGCGTTTGACAGATTTTGGCATCATCTTTAAGAAGAATTCTTTTGAGAATGGTCTGAATAAATGTACTTTTATGACACCTAATTTTTCACCTTTACCGGCAAGATAATCAATGGTTTCTTCAATTGTATCTGTAATTGATCCCATTGCAACAATAACATCTTCCGCTTCCGGATCGCCATAATAATTAAACAAGTGATATTCGCGGCCAGTTTCTTTTGAAATCTTACCCATATAATCTTCCACGATTTCTGGAACAGCGTCGTAGAAACGGTTGCATGCTTCACGAGCCTGGAAGTAGATATCACCATTTTGTGCAGTACCACGGGTTACTGGATGTTCTGGATTTAATGCGTGATCCCGGAATGCCTGAACAGCGTCCCAATCAACCAATTTTTTGTAAACATCATAATCCATAACTTCGACTTTTTGAATTTCATGAGAAGTTCTAAAACCATCAAAGAAATGTAAGAAAGGTACTCTGGACTTAATGGCTGCTAAGTGAGCAATACCACCAATATCCATAACTTCCTGAACTGAACCGGTAGCGAGCATTGCAAAACCTGTCTGACGGCAAGCCATAACATCGCCCTGATCTCCAAAGATACATAATGCGTGAGCTGCCAATGTACGAGCTGACACATGGAAAACACCTGGTAATAATTCCCCGGCAATTTTATACATATTCGGAATCATGAGCAGCAAACCTTGTGAAGCTGTAAAAGTTGTTGTCAATGCACCTGCAGCCAATGAACCATGAACAGTACCTGCTGCACCACCTTCAGATTCCATTTCTGACACTTTAACTGTTTCACCAAAGATATTCTTCATACCCTTAGCTGCCCAAGCATCAACATGTTCAGCCATCGGTGAAGATGGTGTGATTGGGAAAATACCTGCGACTTCGGTAAAGGCATATGCTACATGTGCTGCAGCCTGATTACCATCCATCGTCATCATTTTTTTGGACATATAAATCCTCCTTCATAAATCGTGGAATAATACTTATGTTTCTAAAATAAAAGCACTAATTTTTATCGTCATTATTATAACATATCCCCTATGTAGTGTATACAGCGAACCTCATGCAATTTTTTGTTCAATTATTTTTTTTATATAGACAAAAAAGTAGCAGACCTATTTTTCATTCAACTTCTTTTCAATTGCTTCAATAACTGATTTGATCACTTTTATTCTTGCATATAATTTATCGTTGCCTTCTACAATAACCCAAGGCGCTTTTTCTGTCGATGTTTTTAGCAACATACGGTCAACTGCCACTGTATACTGATTCCATTTTTCACGGTTACGCCAATCCTCATTTGTAATTTTCCATTGCTTGTATGGGTTATCCTCCCGTTCTTTAAAACGCTTTTCCTGCTCTTCTTTTGTAATATTCATCCAAAACTTAATAACGACCGCACCTCCATCCGTAAGCTGCCGTTCAAAGGTATTAATCTCACTGAAAGCCCGGTTATAGTCTGCCGCAGTACAAAAACCTTCTATGGGTTCAACCATGACCCGCCCATACCAAGTCCTGTCAAAAATCGCAATATGCCCATTTTTAGGAACATTTTTCCAAAAGCGCCACAGCCAATTATGTGCTAAATCTTCTGCAGACGGTGCAGCGGTTGGGTGAACCTGATACCCCCTGGGATCCAGATTTTCGCACAAGCGTTTTATGGCTCCACCCTTGCCGCCTGCATCCCATCCCTCAAATCCGAGAACCACTGGAATACGTTTCCTGTAAATTTCATATTCCAACATTTTTAATTTTTCCTGGTTTATTTTCAATTCAGACTTATATTGCTCTTTATCCAAAGTTTTTGTCATATCAATCCCTTCAAGAACAGGTGTTCTATAAGGGTCATCTGTTTCTGTAATTAACGAATGCAGTTCTATCTCCGGTGTATTCTTATTTTGATCGACTGCCTCTTCAATCAGACGTGCAACAGTATCCATCACTTTTATGATCGCAAAATAATGATCATTTCCCTCAATGACAGTCCAATGGGCACTTTCATTATCGGTCAATTCCAATGCACGATCCTGCTTTTTAATTATTTCATCATAGTTTTTATTTTGTTTCCAATCAGCTTTTGTAACTCTCCAACTGGTTTCTTGATGTGATTCTAAAGATTCAAAACGTTTTTTCTGTTCTTTTTTACCAATATGAATAAAAAGTTTTATGATAAGAATTCCACTGTCACTCAGTGTTTTTTCAAATTCGTTAGCTTCCTGATACATTAATTGTTTTTTATAATTATTATCTATTTTGCTATTGATTAATTCTTTATAATAGCTTTCATCCAAGATGACAATTTGTCCTTTGGCCGGTGTTTTGGTCCAATAACGCCACAAATATGGTCTTTTTATCTCATCATCGGATAATTGACGCCGACCATTATAAACAATAAGACTCCTTGGATCCAAAGGGACTGTCAATTCATTGATTAACGTCCCCTTCCCTGCAGCGTCCCAGCCCTCAAAAATGATCATTATCGGAATTCCGAGGGATTTAGCTTGACGTTGAAGGGTTCCCAGGCGCGTAATGAGATCCTCTTTCTGCGTCTTGTACATTTTCCGGTCAATTTTTGCCTTTAAATTAATTTTTTCAAGCATGGTAAAGCCTCCTTAATTGTTTCATAATATATTATTGTGTTGCAAAAAACTATTCTATAAAGAAACATATGTTATAATATTTTAAATTTCATTTTAAAGGAGATTCATAATTATGAAAATTGCATCCTTTGTCATAAGTCTTATTGCCTTAGGTATTGGTACAACAGCCCTCGTCCTCAGTGGTGTGGCTCTGGACAAAAGCAAATATAAGTATTAATTTCAAAAAAGAGCTGAGGTCGAATGCCTTAGCTCTTTTTTGTCAGGTATTTAATGAATAAATGGTTATTCCATTAAACAGTAATACATTTTTTGTAATTAAAGAATAATCCAACAATTCTGATTCAAAAGGATATGCAGAAAAAATTCCATATACCCATTCATAATCTCGAAATGCTTTTTTGAGTTCTTTAATATTTTTACAGTTTTCTACAAAATGATCATATTTTTTCTTTGTATATGCCTGGTTCCCATAAGTACAATCTCCCAGAAAAATACGTTTATGTTTATTATCAATGCCAATGATATCAATTTTATCCCCATTGTCATTGAAGTATTCTCCCACATCTTCACATTCAATTGGGATACTTCCCTGACGGGAAGCGGTCAAAAATATTTCAGTTGCCACCCTTTTAAACCAATATTGAATATACTCTGCAAAATATGTTTTGAGTTTTTTCTTCGCTTTTACACTTTTGCCCTGTTTTATAGCATCGTAGAATGGATAAATAAAAGTATACCAAAAGGATAACATTGGATCACTAATTCTATATACAATTCTTTTTCTTCCGAACATTCTTCTTTCAACAATGGAAGTATCCTTTGATACATACCCTAAAGTCATTAAATTATCAAGTCGTTCTTCAACCAGTGCCTGTTTATATCCTGTGAACGCTGCAATGGAAGATATCGCCGTCATTCCTTCAGACAAAGCAACCAAAATCGTTTGATATTCTAAAAAATCCCATACATCCTGGTTAAGTAAAGCGGGCGCTTCTTTAAACAATTCCCCATGAGGATCCATAAAATTCCGTTCGATCGCCAGCTTAAAGTTTTTATCATCCACACAATTATCAAAAGCATACCAATAGTGTGGTACCCCACCGCAAATGGCATAAAGGAGCATCAATTGATTAAAATCATTATGTGGGTAGTCCTTCATCAATTCAACAAAACTAATCGGTTTAAGATCAATTCTTCTTGTAACCTGACTCATAAACGATTTACTACGAAGAACTGTCGTCAACGTGGCCGAATTTGGCATTATAATAATAACCATGACACCATTTGGAGAAAATTGTTGTTGCCATGCATTTTTAAATATTTTCAAAAAATCAGGATCAGCAATAACCAAGTTTTCAAAATTATCAATGATAAGTACCTTGCCGCCTGTTTCAGACTTTTCAGAATAAAGCTTAAAGTAATCCTTCCATGCAATTGTCTTTTGCCCACTCATCTGATCTTCTGATCCAGAATTTTCTCCAAAATGATTTTTAAGTGCTTTCTCAAAATTTGAACGATTCATTAAATCAGAAACATTGCTGGCTGAAAAATAAAATGCGTTCTTATTATTAAGGAAATTTTGTACTAATGCCGTTTTTCCAACAAATCGTCTCCCACTTACAACAATAAAAGCTTCTTCATGACGCCATGATTCATTTAAAATATTGAGCTCTTTTTTTCTGCCTATAAATTGCATCATCTTTTCCTCCCGGGTATATTATTATTATTGTATCATGATAATCTGAAATAAGATTAAAATCTTTAATTTAATAACACCGTTATAACTCCCATATCATCATGGCGAATATATGAAACTGTCGTGTATCCAGATAAATCCGTATTACTCATTGTGAGCACTGCGGTATCCAGTAAATCCGAAGAGGAAAAACGTGCACAATAATCCTTATCCCCTCTGGCAATCGATTGTTTTAACCCTGTAATAAAATCACGCATGCCATCGGCACCAAATAATTTACCTTCGTGGACAAAATAATTATTCTCAGTTGCTGTGCATTGAGCAATCCCACCCAATGGATCATCAATCGTGTGATTAATAAGCAATTCATCTGTGGTAATTCCAAAAAAAGTATACTCAATACAGTTCTCATGATCATCAGCATCGGCAAATCCCGGATCATCCCATGTCACATCAACATAATAGTATTGATCATTCATCTTTACAAGATTCCATTCGTGAGCACCTCTATCCTTGGCTTGTCCATCAACCACCGTGCAGAAAAGGCCCATATCTTTAAGAATATACTCCATCGCTTTTGAATACCCGGCACATACAGATTCCCCATCGATAAAAACCGATGCAATATTCTGGTTGTCCGCACTTGCATACCCGTATTTTGTTTCCGAAATAATCAAATCATGCACCGTCTTTACAACGGTATATTCATCCGCATCTTCTGGAATTTGCGCCTCAATAGCAGCCACTTTTTTATCAATTTCAGATTGTTTTTGATCGCGCGTTGCTTTATCACACGTATAGCTTAAATCCATCGAATTGATAATATTACTCCCCGGATCATATTCATAACTGTATGAATTAAACCAAAAATACTGTGGATTATCCTGATAAAAAGCCTGCCATATGCGGGTTAATCCATCCACCGTAATGTTCAAACCATTTAAATCAATATGACTTTCAAAATTATCTGTTGATTGAACCAAAATAGCATAAATACTCTTTTCTTCATCTGAAAGTCTCGCATAACCACTTTGTGGGTCACTTTGATAATCCGTTTGGGCAATACGCTTGGATACATTGGCACTTTCAATTTTTTTTGTAAAACCATTATTCATTCTTAAAAACAATACTGTTCCACAAGCCCCTATCAAAATGATCATAATCAAAAAAATGAAATGTTTTTTTATTTTTTTCATATATTTTAAAGATAAAAAAAGGGCGCCTTTCAGGCCCCTTTCTTAGTTCATTCTAAAAGATCGGTCCATTTAATTTTAAACCACATTTTTCACAGGTCCAATCTTTTCCAATTCCAATCATTTTTGCCCCACACACTGGGCAAATACCACTTCCACCTTTCGGCCATTGAAATTCAGTCAGTTGCATTTCAATAAATTCATCCGGTCCATCCTGTATTTTCTTAAATTTCAAAATAGGCTCTGGCGTTTTCACAAAACCCCCTCCTTCATTTGTTATTGATATTTTTTTAGTTTATCACATTTTTATAATCAGTAAAAGATAAAAACCTTTCTCATATGGATAAATACTTTGATTTAAGATTTTTCTTTAATTGTTTCCACCATTTTTTCAAAATCGGCCACAACATCAGGTTCAGGTTGGATGAAATGATCCATAATTACAATTGTCAATGCGTTAAAGAAAAATCCAGGTACAATTTCATAAAGAATATCCCCTAAACCAGTCATTTTCCATATGATAACCGTAATGGTTCCTACCAGCATCCCAGCAAGAGCCGATTTCCAATTGATTTTTTTAGAATACAATCCAAATAGTACAAGCGGACCAAAGGCAGCGCCAAATCCCCCCCATGCATAAGATACTAATCCCATAACCGTAGAATTATTTCCAAGAGCGATAAATAATGCAATGATTGCAATAACCAATACAGAAACACGCCCTAAAACAACACTTTGCTTTTCAGATAATTCTTTTTTTAGAAAAAAACGGCTTAAGTCTTCTGTTAATGCTGAAGAACAAACCAGTAACTGTGAATCAATGGTTGACATAATCGCAGCAAGGATCGCTGCTAAAAAGACCCCGCCAATCCATGCCGGGAAAAATTTTCGTATCATTAGGATAAATACTGTTTCTTCTGAACCCCCAGTAAGTCCTGGAAAAAGCGAAATAGATAATAATCCTACCATTACCGCTCCTGTAAGAGAAAGCAGACACCATACAATGGCAATCTTCATTGACTTAGGAATCTCTTTAATGTTTTCAATTCCCATAAACCGCACAAGAATATGAGGTTGTCCAAAATATCCTAATCCCCAAGCTGCTGCGGAAAAAATAGTTAATCCGGTTATCCCGCCACCAAAAAGACTAATGCTTAAGTTCTGGGAAGCCATAGCATCCATCGTTGTAGACAATCCGCCCATATGTATAATGGATAATACGGGAACAACTGTGATTGCAATAACCATGAGGATCCCCTGAATCAAATCCGTCCAACATACCGCCAAAAAACCTCCCAGGAAGGTATAAGATACAATAACAGCCGCTCCAATCAAAACTGCGACAGTATAATCAATACCAAACATTGTTTGAAATAATTTACCTGAGGCCACCATTCCAGATGCAGAATAAACCGTGAAAAAGATCAGAATAATTAAAGCTGAAATGGTCTGGGTTAACCCTGTCGGATCTTTAAAGCGTTTTTTAAAGAACGTTGACAACGTCAACGAATTTGTTTCTTCTGTATATACACGAAGCCTTGCTGCCACAAACTTCCAGTTTAAACAGGTCCCAATGAATAATCCAATGCCAATCCATAATTGGGGCATTCCCCCAAGATAAATTGCACCTGGAAGACCCATCAACAGCCATCCACTCATATCACTGGCTTGAGCTGAAAATGCCGTTACCCAGCTTCCCAGCCCTCTTCCTCCAAGTAAAAATCCCTCAATACTCTCTGTTTTACTATAAAATTTTATACCAATTGCAAGCATCATTCCAAGATATGCCACAAAGATCCAAAATTCTACAGGATTTGCGTTTCCCATGTTTTCCTCCATTTACTCAAAAATTAAAACTTCCTTAATATTTTACCTGAAAACTGTTGTATTGTAAAGTGGATGAATTTAAAAAGAAAAGGCAACTAAAAAAACCCGAAAGATTATTAATCTTCCGGGTTCAAGTTATTTGGCTGAAAATCGGTTATCTTTATAATCTACTGTTATGATATCACCCTGACTCAATGTACCACTTAAAATCTCTTTCGCAACCATTGTTTCCACGTTTTTTTGAATATAGCGCTTAAGAGGTCTTGCACCATAAGCTGCGTTATATCCACGTTCAATCACAGCAGTCTTTGCAGCATCCGTTAATTGAATTGTCAATTGCTTATCATCCAAACGTTTCTGGAGCTCTGCGATCATCAAATCAACTATTTTACTGATTGATGCCTTGCTTAAAGGCTTGTACAAAACAATTTCATCAATACGGTTAAGAAATTCGGGTCTAAAATAATTTTTCAAAGAATTCATCACTGATTCTTCTGTCTCAGGTTTGATATTTCCTTCACTATCTATACCTTCAAGCAAATATTCCGATCCAATATTACTGGTCATAATGATAATTGTATTTTTAAAATCCACAGTTCTTCCTTGAGAATCTGTTACCCGACCATCATCTAAAATTTGCAAAAGAACATTAAAAACATCCTTATGCGCTTTTTCAACTTCATCCAAAAGAATAACACAATATGGTTTTCGACGGACAGCTTCTGTTAATTGTCCCCCCTCTTCATAGCCAACATATCCCGGAGGTGCTCCAATGAGCCGACTAACGGAAAACTTTTCCATATATTCACTCATATCGATTCGAACCATATTATCTTCAGAATCAAATAAATTTGCCGCAACCGCTTTTGCCAGTTCTGTTTTGCCCACACCTGTTGGTCCAAGGAACAAGAAAGAACCAATAGGACTGTTCGGATTCTTGATCCCCGCACGTGAACGAATAATGGCATCCACCACTTTTTCGATTGGTTCATCCTGACCAATAACCCGCTTCTTAAGCGTATCTTCCAAATGCAGAAGTTTTTCTCTTTCACCCGACATGAGCTTATTCAGCGGAATCCCTGTCCAGTTAGAAATAACCTCGGCAATTTCTTCTTCCGAAACCCTTTCCCGGATTAAATTATCGTCATAGCCTTTATCATCTGCCGCTTTTTCCATCGCTTCCATCTTTTTCTTTAATTCCGGAAGCTTCCCATACTTAAGTTCAGCTGCTTTATTTAAATCATATTCCCGTTCAGCTTTTTCAATTTGATGGTTGACCCCTTCAATTTCTTCTTTAATCTTTTGGACATTTTCGACAGATTTTTTTTCATTATCCCACTGAATTTTCATGGTACTAAATTTTTCCCGATCATCTGCCAATTCTTTTTGAAGTTTCGTCAACCGTTCCTGACTTAAAGTATCGTCTTCCTTCTTAAGCGCCGCTTCTTCAATTTCCAGTTGAATAATTTTACGATTAATCTCATCCATTTCTTCCGGCATCGAATCAATTTCTGTCCGAATCATCGCACATGATTCATCGATTAAATCAATCGCTTTATCTGGTAAAAACCGGTCAGAAATATAACGATTAGATAGGACTGCGGCAGCTACGATTGCATTATCCATGATTTTTACACCATGGAATATTTCATAACGTTCTTTAAGTCCCCGTAAAATGGAAATTGTATCTTCCACTGTCGGTTCTTCAACCATAACCGGTTGAAACCGTCTTTCCAGGGCGGGATCTTTTTCAATATACTGCCGATATTCGTCCAGCGTTGTTGCCCCAATGCAATGCAGTTCACCTCTGGCTAACATCGGCTTTAACATATTACCAGCATCCATCGCTCCATCTGATTTTCCGGCGCCAACAATTGTATGAAGTTCATCTATAAAGAGTATAATTTCACCATTAGAATCTTTCACTTCTTTTAACACTGCTTTAAAACGTTCTTCAAATTCGCCGCGATATTTTGCACCCGCAACCAAAGCGCCTAGATCCAAAGAAATAATTCGTTTATTTTTTAGACCTTCTGGAACATCTCCGGCAACTATTCTTGCCGCCAAACCTTCAACAATTGCAGTTTTACCAACGCCTGGTTCACCAATCAAAACAGGATTATTCTTCGTTTTTCTTGAAAGAATTCGTATGACATGGCGAATTTCTGTATCACGTCCAATAACGGGATCCAATTTATTATCAATACAGTCTTGCACCAAGTCATGTCCATATTGATTTAACGCTTCGTATGTTGATTCAGGATGGTCAGATGTTACTTTTTGCCCACCTCTAACTTCTTCAATAATTTTTTTTGTTTCATTTTCATTAATATTATAATGCTTTAAAAGCTTTTGAACATCATTTTCTTTTGGTAAAACAAACATGCCTAAAAGCAAATGTTCAACAGAAACATACTGATCTCCCATTCCCTTGGCTTTCTTATAAGCATCATTAAGGACTTGTTCAGTCCCTTGATTAATATAAACTTTTCCAGGTTCCCGTCCTGGTCCACTCACACTTGGCTTTTGTGATATTTCACGTTTTAGTTCTTCAATTAATGGCAGAGTACTTTTGCCCATCTTTTCTAAAATTCTGGATACTATGCCTCCTTCTTGAGACAATAAAGCCAACATAACATGATCAGGTTCAATTTCCATGTGATTATTATCAATGGCAATTTGTTCCGCACTTTTAATCGCTTCAATCGATTTTTGTGTTAACATGTTCATATCCATATATCTTCACCTTCTTATCTTTAATTTTCGTCTAAATAATGAGAATAAATACCATCCAACTTTTCGTCAATATTTCCTTCACCATCCACAGAAAAATACGCATTCATCGCTGTATCAATCATTAATAAATATCGCGTTAAAAAATCAGTTAATTCACGAATATCCTGAGTGACCGCTCCATAATGTTTAAAAGCACGAATAAATTTATGTTGACTGGTATTTCCACCATTGTCACAATCTTCCTGCTGATGACGATGTTCAATGGAGTCAATATAATGAAAAAAATCACTAAAATGCTGATTTAATTCTTCATTTTTAGTTCGCGAACTAATTTTAAGAACAGCATATTTTTTTCCATCATCATTTTTAAATTCATAACAATAATGAATTTTAGGACGATATTTATACTTCAGACTTTTTCCAAATTGAATACTGTTATTTTTACATATTTGGCTCACTGATAAAACACCGTCTAAATTTTGATCCAATGTTTCGAGAACCGTTTGAATTTTTTGTTCAGGTGTTTGTACGCCGATATAATCTGCTAAAATATCATTAATTAATTGTGATCGGTTGGTTTTATTCTCATACGCTATTTGATCAATCTGCTCAACAATTTCATCAAATAATGTGAGGCTATAAACGCTTTTTCTCATCATCTCACCTCTTGTATAAATATTACTTTATTTTGTTTACTTTGTCAATCTATTTATATACATAGTATTACATATTATATTAATTGAAAGTTTTTCTTAAGTTTATCATTTAAAAATTGGAGATAATAATAATGAGATTTGTTCATCTATTCTCTTTTCGGGAAACTCTAAAACAGGCATCGTCAATACCATTCCATCCAAAAACAATGCGATTTGCCTACTGTATACACTTGTATTAATCTTATTAAATTCCTGACGATTGATCCCATAATCCAATATTTCCCGAATAGTTTCAGAAAGACCATCAAATTGCCATTTTCGAATCATTCTTTCCTCCGCATTCTCCAAAAAAAATTCGTATACCGCATGTGCCATCGAAGGGGTCTGACTCATCATTTGATCTTTATAAACATTAATGGTATCAATCAAAATTTCTTTTGCCGTCATTTTTTCCCACATTGCAACTTCTACAGCATCCGCTGTCAATTGGGCTTCTTTATGAAAAATAGTAAGAAATACTTCCTTTGTTGAAGAAAAGTATAAATATAGTCCCCCTCTGCTAATTCCACAAGCATCCACAATATCTTTCATCGTTACATTGGCAAACCCTTTTTCAATGAACACTTTTTTGGATCGCTCTAAAATTAATTCCTTCTTTTTTTCTGCAACTCTCCCCATATCAATGCCATCCTATTTTTATAATCTGACATTCGTGTCAGTATTTTATATTATAATGTATTTTTTAATTTCTTTCAATAAAAAAACGCCTTCCGGCGTTTTATAAATGAATAATTTCTGTCTGTTCTACAGCCTGATCTATCATTTTTCCTGCTTCTGCCATCATTGGTTCTTCCCCCCGCTCGATAAATTTAAGACGAGGCCTTGTTTCTGGGTGCTTTGGAACAAAAATTGTACAGCAATCTTCATAGGGCAAAATGGACGTTTCAAAGGTTCCAATGTCTCTGGCAATCTCTACAATTTCTTGTTTATCCATTCCAATCAGGGGTCTGAAGACCGGTAAAGAAACGACTGCATTGGTCGTTGCCAAACCTTCCTGCGTCTGGCTGGCAACCTGCCCAAGACTTTCTCCGGTAATAAGCGATTGAGCTTCATTTTTTTCTGCAATGGCTTGGGCAATTCGCATCATAAAACGTCTGATAATAATCGTCGTCTGACGCTCCGGACATAATTCAACAATTTTTGTTTGGATATCCGTAAAAGGGACAACATATAAATCAATTTTCCCAGTATATTTTGACAATATTTTTGCCAGATCCACTACCTTTTCTTTCGCCCTTTCACTCGTAAAAGGAAAACTGTGAAAATAGACACAAAGGGGCCGGATACCACGTTTGGCCATCATATACCCTGCAACAGGAGAATCGATGCCTCCAGAGAGAAGTAAAGCACTTTTTCCGCTGCATCCCACCGGCAAACCACCATGACATGGAATAAAAGTACTATAAACATACGTTTCTTCCCTTACTTCCACCCAAATATTTAAATCCGCATCTTTCATCTTAACCGATTTATCCGAAAAGTTTTTAAGCACAACACCCCCGAGATAACGACCTATTTCTGGAGATTGCATAGGAAATCTTTTATCCCCACGTTTTGCAGTAATACGAAAAGAGGAAAAGGTATGTTCTTCTGCTTCTTTAAGAACAGCATTCTCAATAACAGGCATCTTACTTTCAATCACAACCGCCGGACTAATGGATACAATACCAAAAATTCTTTGTGCTGCCTCCAAACCATCCTGAAGTTCGGATTCATCAATATGAATAATAATGCGACCCTGAACTTTTTGAACTTTAACAGTTTTAAAATGTTTAAATGTATTGCGAATATTTTTCACCAACAAATCGATAAAATAATGCCGGTTCAAGCCCTTTAAACTTATTTCTCCATAACGAACTAATATGACATGTCTATTATTCAAAAACTTTCTTCCTTCCTTTATCTGTTTAAAAATGCCCGCAATTTTTCAACTTCTTCTTTGATAATTAGAACCGCTTTTTTAACTTCAGCACAACTTGTCAATGCAGAAAAACTTATGCGGATGGTTCCCTCAATGTAATCACGATCCAAATTAATGGCTTTTAAAACAGTATTCTTTTCTTTTTTATGGGATGAACACGCCGATCCAGTGGAAATATAGACACCCCGCGCCTCCAAACTATGCAATAAAACTTCTCCGCGAATCCCTTTGATTGAAACACTCATTACCGATGGGCAAGCATCTATTGGTCCATTAATTTTTACATCACCGATTTTAATCAATTCTGAAGCCACATAATCTCTTAAACTTTTAATTTTTTTCATGACATCCGGATTTTCCCAAATCTTTATCGCAGCTTCCAGGCCAACAATTCCCTGGATATTTTCTGTACCGGACCGCAGCCCATTTTCCTGCCCACCTCCAAGCATAAGTGGTTTGATGTTTTTTCCCTCTTTTAAATAGACTGCACCGATTCCTTTAGGCCCATTAATTTTATGTCCACAAACGGTGAGTCCATCTAACTGGCATTTTTTAACATCTATGGGTTCTTTCATAAATCCCTGAACATAATCAGAATGAAAGAAACAGTCCGGACTCCGCTGTTTTACAATTTCTCCGATTTCTTGAAGAGGCTGGATTGTTCCAATTTCATTATTGACACCAATAATACTCACAAGAAGCGTATTAGGGGTCACTGCTTTCTGAAGAACGTCCATATCAACAAAACCGTCCGATTTTACTGGAAGCCATACGACATCAATCCCATAAGATTCATACAGTTTAAAGATTTCTTTAACTGCAGGATGTTCAATTTTAGTCGTAATAATTCGTGATGCTTTCAACCGGTCTTCCCGTTGTTTTTCAATGATTCCTTTTATAAGAAAATTATCCCCTTCAGTCCCACCGGAAGTAAAAATAATTTCCTCTGGATGACAGTGGATCTGACCTGCCAACGTAGACTTTGCCCGTTTAATCATCTTTTCATTTGTAAGCCCCATGTCATATAATGACGAAGGATTTGCATATTCATTTTTAAAACTTTTTATCATACATTCAACAACTGTCGGATGTGTCTGAGTTGTTGCCGCATTATCCAAATACATAACATCCATTATTCTTTATCTCCTGTTAGCATCGTATTTCATTTAAAAGAAAGAGCCATGGAATGAATCATTCCGTGACTCTGATCATTGCTCTTTATATGATACCATAACAGTTATTGTTTTGCACTTCTATTCCAAAATGCAAAGCAACCCATTAACGTATTTCTTTAACGATGGCACCCGTTGGACATTTTTCAACACATGCGCCACATTGCACACATTTTTCATAATCAATTTTAGCCAAGTTATCCGTGACCGTAATGGCTTCTTCGGGGCAAACTTTTGTACAAGCCTTACAGCCAATACATCCCACTGAACAAGAACTGCGTACAATTTTACCCTTTTCCTTTGATTGACAATTAACATGAATAACTTGACTCTTGGGAATTAAATCAATAATACTTTTGGGACATGTTGCAGCACATTTACCACAAGCCGTGCAATTTTCAATATTTACAACAGGCAAACCCTTTTCACCCATTGATAAAGCATCAAACATGCAAGCATTAACGCAACTGCCAAGTCCTATACATCCAAAGCGGCAATCTTTCGGTCCGCCGTTAGCAATAACGGCCTCATTACAATCTTTTAATCCGTAATACTCTGCCCGACGCGGTGCATGGTCACAATCACCACTGCACAAAACACTGGCAACTTTTGGTTCTTCTTCAGAGACTTCTTCCCCAAGAATCTTTCCAACTGCCTCTGCAACTTTAGCTCCACCAACGGGGCATCCATTTGCCGGGGCTTCACCTTTAACAATAGCTTCGGCCATCGCATCACAACCGGGGTATCCACAACCCCCACAGTTCGCTCCTGGCAACTCTGCCCGAACCAAAGGGATTCTTTCATCCTGCTTTACTTCAAATTTCTTTGCCGCAACGGCCAATCCTGCCCCAAAAATCAAACCCATTACACCTAAAATGACAACAGGAATTAATATCGCATTTATCATCAGTCACACCCCCTAGATCATTCCTGAAAAACCAAGGAATGAAATTGCCATTAAACTTGCTGAGATTAAAGCAATTGAAAATCCTTGTAAAGGTTTCGGGATATCAGATAATTCCAAACGTTCCCGGACCCCTGCAAATAAAACAATCGCCAGCGTAAATCCGAGAGCACCTGCGGCACCATTAATGATTGTTTCAATAAAGTTATATTCATTCTGGATATTTAATATCGTTACACCAAGAACTGCACAATTTGTTGTAATAAGTGGCAAATAAACACCCAATGCCATATATAATGTTGGGCTGGTTTTTTTAATAACCATTTCGACAAACTGCACCAAAGCCGCAATAACTAAAATAAATGCAATAGTTTGTAAGTATTCCAAATTAAGCGGATTTAAAATAGCATACTGAACAATATAAGTGATGGCTGATGCCAAAGTCATAACAAAGGTTACGGCAACCCCCATCCCTACTGCAGTATCCAATTTTTTTGAAACACCTAAAAATGGGCAAATTCCCAAAAACTTAGAAAGGATGAAGTTATTAACAAAAATACCAGATACTAAAATGAGAAGAATTTTCATGCTAATTCATCCTCCTTAACAGCTTTTTTTCTTTCAATGATTTCCGTAATTTTATTGATTAATCCAATACTCAAGCCCAACGTCAGAAACGCACCTGGTGCCATAATAAAGATTAGTGCAGGTTCATATCCGGAACTCATAATCTGAACACCAAAGATTGTGCCAGCGCCAATAATTTCACGAATTGATCCCAGAACTGTCAGAGACATTGTAAAACCTAATCCCATTCCTGCACCATCCAACAAAGAATCAAAAACTGGATGGGAAAAAGCAAAGGCTTCAGCACGTCCCATAATAATACAATTAACAACAATAAGTGGAATATAAATTCCCAATGTTGAATAAAGTGAAGGGACATAAGCTTGCAGTACCATGCCAACAATTGTAACAAATGAAGCAATAATAACAACAAAAGCCGGAATCCGGATTTCATCAGGAATAACTTTTCTTAATGCAGAAATAACCACATTTGAACCAATTAACACAACAGTCGTTGCCAGGCCCATTCCGAGTCCATTGAGCGCTGCCGTTGTAACCGCTAAAGTTGGACACATTCCCAGCAAGAGTCGAAATGTTGGATTTTCTTTTACTAAACCATTTGTGAAATTTTTAAATTTACCCATTATTTCACACCTCCAGATGCCAATTGAGAATAAATTTTCATTGATGCATTCACACCCTTTGTTACTGCTTTTGATGTAATCGTCGCACCAGTAATCGCTTGAATTTGATTATCCGTCGGATTGGTTTTGACAACCGAGAGTTCTTTTGATGCATCTTTTCCCTGGTATTCCTGTTGGAATGAAGGTTCCACACATCGTGCTCCCAATCCAGCTGTTTCTGATTGATCCAGGATTGTAACTCCAGAAACCTTTCCATCAACTCCAATTCCTGTTAAAACTTCAACATCTCCACCATATCCTTTTGGCGTAGTTTTAACCGTATACCCAACCAATTGATCACCCTTATATCCTGAATATGCTTCAACAACAATAGAGGCGTTGGCTGAATCTGCCGTTTGAGCCACTTGTTCAATGTTATCTACTTTTTTAAAACTATCTGCGTCAGCCAAAACTTCCTGACGGGCTTCAATATTTTTCTTTTCACTCTGGGCTGCAATAATATCCTTTGTTACATAATTGGTCAACCCCAATAATAAGGCGGCAATGGCTGAAATCAAAAAGAGTATTATTGCCAATTTACCAACTTTTTTTCCATCAATTTTTGATGTCTGTTTCTCAGTCATTGGAAGCACCACCTTCCTGAATCTTTTTAGCTTTCTTTTCTTTAATTGGCGCTCCGTAAATCCTTGGCTTTGTAAAGCGTTCAATTAAAGGTGCCGCGACATTCATCAACAGAATAGAATAGGATACACCTTCCGGATAGCCTCCAACCATTCGTATAATCATCGTCATTAATCCACATCCAAAAGCATAAATAATTTGTCCTTTAGGTGTTGATGGCGAAGAAACATAATCCGTTGCCATAAAAAATGCACCCAGCATTAAACCACCGGAGCATAACATAAAAATAGGATCTTTTCCAAAACAAACGGACAAAACAGCTACCGTTGCCAAGTATACCGTTGGAATTCTC
This sequence comes from Eubacteriaceae bacterium, assembly GCA_028705955.1. Taxonomy (GTDB): domain Bacteria; phylum Bacillota; class Clostridia; order Eubacteriales; family Eubacteriaceae; genus JAQWCN01. The sequence continues at coordinate 4,995 of JAQWCN010000015.1, read as the reverse complement.
CAACTGATGACCCCACGCACAATAAGGTAAACTCCGCCAATAATAAGTGCAAGGGCAGAGATTTCACCAATCGATCCATAGACCCCGTTTAAGCCCAAAAACAGATCCATATTACTGGGCATCGCACTTAAATTGCCCCCTTCTTTAAGCAAACCCAAGGGGGTTGCAGTTGTATAAGTATCTGCTGTTGGAATAAAAGCTGTCCCTGTCATATGAGTGGGCCAGGATGCGAGTAAAAAAGCCCGGGCAGCCAGTGCTGGATTAATAAAATTATGACCCAAACCACCAAAACATTGTTTGACAATACCAATAGCAAAAACCGAACCAACAATACACATCCACCATGGTGCATTCACTGGCATATTAAAACCTAAAAGAACCCCAGTGACAACAGCACTCCAATCGCTGATAGTAATTGGTTTCTTCATCAATTTTTCAATAAGTGCTTCAGATAATACACATGAAGCCACGCAAATAGCCACGATAAGTAGTGCCTTGATTCCAAAAACATATCCGGCAACAAATAAAGCCGGCAATAAAGCAATCACAACGTTTTGCATAATACTGGACGTGGTCTGTTTGCACCGAATATGCGGTGACGAAGAGACAGTCAGCATCGGTTCATTTGAATTTGTCATTTATTCTTCACCGCCCTTTGTTTTCTTAATGCCTGAACCTGCCGTTTTCCAACACGGATAGATGAAACCAGTGTTCTTTTAGCCGGGCAAGAAAAAGCACAACTACCACATTCAATACAATCCAAAATATGAAATTCTTCACATTTCTCCCAACGTTGATGCTGAGCATACGCAGCCATATATAAAGGTTGCAAATGAATCGGGCACACATTTGCACAATGACCACAACGAATACACGCAGAAGGTTCCGGAATCTCTGCTGAAGCTTTGGTTAAACATAAAATTCCAGAAGTTCCTTTCATAACAGGAACATTTGTACTAAACTGAGCCACGCCCATCATGGGCCCACCCATAATAATTTTCCCGGGATCATTGGCAAAGCCACCGCATTGATCAATGACTTCTTGAAGCGGAACTCCGACTTTTACTTCCATTGTGCAGGCGTCTTTTACTGCATCACCTGTACAAGTTAAAAACCTTTTATAAAGAGGCATCCCTGTTTCAAAAGTCGTTGCGACCTGTGCAGCCGTTCCAACATTCATAACCACTGCTCCAGCATCCGCAGGCAAGCCTCCAGACGGCACTTCACGACCAGTAACAGCCATAATCAACTGTTTTTCAGCTCCCTGAGGATATTTCGTTTTTAAGATGACAACTTCAATCGCTTCATCTGGCAAAATAGCACTTTGAATTTTTTCAATGGCGTCTGGTTTATTGTCTTCAATGCCAATAAAGCCTTTCTGAACCCCCACTGCACGCATCGCTATTCTTAAACCTTGAACGACCTTTTCCGGCCGAAGTTTCATTAAATGATAGTCCGCAGTCAAATATGGTTCACATTCTGCTCCATTTAAAATCACACAATCCACTTTTTTATCGGGTGGAATGGATAGTTTTACATGGGTAGGAAAAGTTGCCCCACCCATACCAACAATACCCGCATTTTTAATAATATCAATAATTTCCTTGGATGAATAATTGTTGAAATCGCCATATGGTTTTATTTCAGGATCAACCGTATTCTTTCCATCCGATTCGATGACAACCGACATGACATTATTTCCGTTTGGATGTGGATATTGAGCCACCGCCTTTACCGTGCCAGAAACACTGGCATGAATCGGTGCAGAAACAAATCCAGTGGCCTCTCCAATTTTTTGACCCAAAAAAACACTATCCCCTTTTTTCACAACCGGTTTGCATGGCGCACCGATATGCAAAGACATTGGAATCGTTACAACATTAGGCTCTTGAGCAACTTTTGCTGCAACATTTTGGGTTCTTTCCTTATTATAAGGTGGGTGAATCCCCCCCTTAAAGGAATGAATATCCGTACTCTGCAAGTCAAACACCTCTGATTCATAGATTTTATGATGATATTTTAACATTATGAAGCAAAAAAATACAGGATTATTTTTAATACATGCATACATTATTTGAAAGAAGTATTCATTTTACTCCAAAAATGATAAATTGTAATATAAAAATAAATTATTTCCAATCGTAATCCAAGAAGGAACGATAGCATTTATACGTCATGTAGGCATCAGTTTTCATACTTTGTTCAAAAGGAGCATGCATACTTAAAATTGGGGTTCCACAATCCACTACTTCCATATCATAATTTGCAAGCATCCAAGCTATCGTACCACCACCGCCAAGATCAACCCGGCCCATTTCCCCCAGTTGCCAGGTTACATTTGCTTCATCAAAACACTGACGCAATCCGGCAAGGAATTCCGGATTGGCATCGCTGCCCCCTGATTTACCCCGGGCACCGCCATATTTCTTCAACGCTACGCCTTTTCCAGCAAAAGACGCATTTGTCAGATCATGTGTTCCTGTATAATTTGGATCATAGGCTGCTGTAACATCGGCCGATAAACAAAGCGAATGAGCAAAACATCGTCTTAAAGCCAAAGAAGTATCCGCATACCCTAAAAGTGATAATAATTCGGCAACTTGATTTTCAAAAAAACGAGATTGCATCCCGGTATTTCCATAACTGCCAATTTCCTCTTTATCCGCTAAAATAATACACTGCGTTTTTTGAGGCGTATCCTTAGCATCGAAAATCCCCCGAAGCGCCGCATATGCACAGATCCGATCATCCTGTCCAAATGCTCCGATCATCGAACGATCAAAACCGATGTCTCGGGCATAACCCGCTGGAACAATTTCTAACTCCGCACTCGCAAAATCATCTTCTGTCATTCCATATTGATCATTTAACCATTGAAGAACCGTCGCTTTTATGGTCTCTTTGTCGTCTTCTCCATCTATCGGACGGCTGGCAACCAGGGGATTAAGAGATTCTCCAGGGAATGCTTCACTTAATTTTTTGGTTTGAAGTTCCTGAGATAAGTGTGGCAATAAGTCGGTAATGCAAAAAACAGGATCATTCTCTCCATCTCCCAATGCCACATTGACAATGCTTCCATCCTTTTTAACCACAGTGCCATATAATGCCAAAGGGATCGTCAGCCATTGATATTTCTTTAGACCCCCGTAATAATGTGTTTTAAAAAAAGCCATATCCGTATCTTCATAGAGTGGCATGGGTTTCAAATCCAGTCTTGGGCAATCCAAATGAGCTCCAACCACAAGCATTCCCTTTTCAAGCGGATCTTTCCCCATTACAAAAAGCATCAACGATTTCCCCCGGTGCAACACGGCAACTTTATCCCCTGGCTTTAATTTCCCCTTTTTTTCATAGTGAGCCAATGGTAAAAAACCTTGGGATAAGGCTTGATCCATTGCCGTTTGCGCACAAAGCCTTTCTGTTTTTGAATGGTCCAGAAAATTTTTATAGTCTTCTGCATAGGCCATCATTGTTTTTGTTTCCTCAACATCCATTGTTTGCCACGCCAGTTTAAAATCTGCTTTCAATGGTTTATTATTGTTTCCCTTTTCTTCTTTCATGATTCCTCCTGTATTATTTTATTCCTTCGACGCAAATCCAATCTTCTCCATCTTTAAGGTGAATAGCTGTTTCTTTAAAGCCTGATTCAATAAATAAAGCTTCAAATTCTGCAATATCCAAATTACGCAATTCATATTTTTTGATATTTTCAAGCGCTCTTGCATTCAAACCGTCATGTTGATAAATTTCAGCTACCAACATAAATTGACCTCCCGGTTTGAGAACCCGGAAAACTTCTTTCATATCTTCTTCTAAATTTGGCCAAAAATAATAGCTTTCTACTGTAATTATTTTATTAAAAACCTGATCCTCAAAAGGTAAGTCTGAAACAGAAGCCTCAATAATATCCATTTTTTCAGTTTCAACAGCTGTTTTGTTAAGCTCCTTCGATGCTTTTACAGAAACAGGTGAATAATCCACTCCTGTTAAGTGCCCTGTTTTTATTTGTTCTGCCATTCTTTTAAGAGCAGATCCTCCCCCACAGCCAATGTCCAGTATGTGATCATCTTCATGAAAATGCATAAAGGATAATGCCCATCCCGTCAGATCAAAATGGCTTTCATTCATCCGGTGAATCATTTCTTTTCCAGCTTCACCTGTAGGTTTTCTGGGATTACCCGCTTCTGTCACTGATTTTTCTTTATCCTGATATTCTTCCTTCAGTTTCTGGCTTAGATTTGCAACATGTTTTTTTTCTGCTTCTGTATATTCTGATTCAGGTTTACGGTCTACCAATTCTATATTATCTAGTTGCGCCTTCAAGTTGCTTTTAAATGCTGCAACATACGCATTTCTTAATTTTTTTTGTTCTTCGGTTTCTGCTTGTGTTAATCCTGATGTTTTCTTTTTCCTGGCCAATTCATTAATTCGGGCAATTTGTTCTTTTGTAACCATATCTTTCCTCTCTAAATGTGAATAAATCCGGAATCGATCAATCTTTGAAGACTCAGGAGCAATCCCAGTTTGCCATGATAATGTGTCAATCCTCCTTGAAAATACACAATGTATGGAGAACGCATTGGTGCATCCGCACTCAATTCAATGGAAGATCCTTGAATAAAAGCACCTGCCGCCATAATCACCGGGCAGTTGTAACCTGGCATATCCCACGGCTCAGGTGTTACAAACGAATCAACCGGTGCTGCTTCCTGCACCGCACGGCAAAAGATTTTAAGCGCTTCTTCATCTTCAAGTTTAACACTCTGTATGATATCACTGCGGTAATCATCGACTTCAGGACAAATCTCAAAGCCTGCTTTTTGATACACCGCTCCAACAAGGACCGCTGTCTTCAACGCCTGGGCCACCACTGTAGGGGCCTGAAAGAAGCCTTGCAAAAAAATGCGGTTAATACCAAGGGTTGCTCCTGTTTCTCCACCAACACCCGGCGCTGCCAATCGACAGGCACACAATTGAACCAATTCCTGTTTGCCA
>JAQWCN010000108.1 GCA_028705955.1 Eubacteriaceae bacterium | reverse complement strand
GGTGTGGTTCATTGCGGGATTTAATGTGAGTCGTTTGGGGGTGATTGCTTATCAGTCACTCCCGGGGGTAAGTTGGCTTCATGGTTTGCTTTCAGTGGTTGTTTTTTGTGCATTTGGAATTATGTTTTATAAAATGTCAGGGAAACATACCACCCGCATTTTAAATTATGATGAGCCAACCCGTCCATTCTGGCATTTCTTTGATCTGAAAGCTTATTGCATTATGGCGGTGATGATGGGCGGAGGGATTTGGCTGCGCAATTCCGGCCTTGTGCCCCCTGTATTTATCGCTGTTTTTTATACAGGATTGGGATGTGCTTTGGCGTTGGCGGGAGTGGTATTTTTAACGGTGTTTTTAAAAACAAAACGATAATTTTTGAAAAATTGGTATAGAAGAAAGCCGGTTTAGAAATGGAACACACCACCCTGAACTGGCTTTCTTTTTGTTTATTATAATGTCGTTTAGCAGGATGCGCCACCGGTGACGGTCATCCCTTTTAAAATGGCATCTTTTCTTGAAAGAATGGCATCACTGAGCAGTTCTTTTTCAATTTGATCAAAGCCAATACGGGCAATGGTGTCTGAGAAACGTTCGCCGCTTTTTCCCTGTTCCCTGAAAAGAAGGATGGCTTTTTCAATGACCGTCATGATTTCAGATTCGGAGGTAAAGAAGTGATTAAGCGCACGACCCTGAGCAACCTTTTTTCCCCATCTTCCGCCAATGACGACTTTGTAGCCATAAGTATCGCCTTCAATGGCATCAAAGGGACACAAGGCAACGCAGCGCCCGCAGTTATTGCATTTGGATGAATCAATAGTCAAAAGACCATCCACAACTTGGGCAGCACCGATGGGGCAGCCTTTTTCAACGGCACACTGTTTGCATCCCTTGCAGACCGTGGGTTTGACTGAACTGACGCGTTGGCCGATTACACCGAGGTCGTTGAGATCGGGTTTAACGCAGTTATTGGGGCACCCACCCACGGCGATTTTAAATTTGTGGGGAAGGGTGACATCGTGCCAGCCCTTATAAAAGGTTTCATGAATCCGTTCTGAAAGACCAAAGGTGTCATACAGCCCATACTGGCAGGTTGTGCCTTTACAGGAAACCACCGGACGCACCTTGCTGCCGGTACCGCCGGTTTCAAGCCCGGCCTTGGCCAGATCCGCACGGATGGCTTCAATGTGGTCAAACGGAATTCCAGGAATTTCTACGGTAAGCCGGGTGGTCAAACAAACATGTCCATCACCGTGTTTTTTTGCCGCCGCATTGATACACGCCATTTTTTCTGTTGTGATCCGGCCGTTGCCGGTGATTACCCGGCAGCTGAAACAATTGGTTCCCTTATTGTGCAAAAATCCGAGACCCTTGACGCGCTTGATATCTTCTGGAGCAATCTGTACGGTGGCGCCTGTCAACCCCATGGCCTTAGCCTGTTCCAACAGGACGTCGCACCCAATTTCAACGGTTTTAAAACAGCGGACGTCCGGATCGATCAACCGGGGTTTAATATCGTCGCATAAAATGGATCCCGCTTTGGCTTTAAAAGCGTTGACCAGGGCTCCAGTAAAGTGGTTTAAGGCGTTTTTGGGAGCGGCCATTTGGTAGAGATGGCCACAGGCAGCCACGGCACCGGTTAAGGCACCACAGGTGCTGCCACAACCCATTCCACCGCCAAATCCTTTAATCGCCACGGCTTCTTCCGGGGGAATGGTAAATCCAAAATAGAGACTTGCAGCCTGTAAGACGGATTCAGCGCAGTTATTGTGTTGATTCGGATCAAGATATATTTTTTTTGCTATTGTTTTCACGATAGGTCCTCCATTTATATTTTTGTTTTATTATACCGTATATTTCCTTACCATTTCTGTGACTTAATCACGGACAGGTTTAATCTTTTTCACTTATAATGGAATCAGGATTCAGTGATGGCCTTGAGTCGCTCCCGGTCAAGAATCGTAATTGTCTTTCGGTTGTGGCTGACGAGACTTTCACTGACAAAGTATTTAATCATTCGGGAAACGACTTCCCGGGCGGAACCCAGATAGCGGGCAATTTCACCCATGGTCATTGTGAGGGTGGGGGAGCTTCGGGTAGTTTCTTTAAGTAAAAAGAGTGCCAGACGCTTATCAAAACTCATGAAGAGAATTTGCTGCATGGCCCACATGACATCTGAAAAACGTTTTGTGGTGATGGCAAGGGCAAAATTTTCAACCTCCAGGTTTTCGGATGTGAGTTCTGAAAAAACGCCGGGGCGGATGACCAATAATTCCGAAGGACTTTCGGCATCGACAAAAACGTCAAAAGTAATGGCCTGAAGCACACAGGATGCGGAGAGCATACACACGTCGCCGGCGGAAAGACGATACAGAGTGATTTCCTTTCCTTTATCAGATAACATATAAGCGCGGAGCGAGCCGGATTTTACAAGAATCACGCCGGTGCACCCTCCGGCGTTACCGTGGACATTTTGTCCTTTTTCATAATGGACTTCTGAAGATTGTCCGGCCAGACGGTTCTGCTGATTTTGTGTGAGATGATCCCAAAAGGGTAGAAAATGAGCGTATTGATGAATAAAAGCTTGTTTCTCCATAGGTTTCCTCCCAATTCATTAATAAAGATATTGTAACAGAAAAGAGATAATCTGACAAAATGCAGAGTGGTTATTGTTAATCACAGAAAGAAGGTAAATGATGAAAGTTGTAATTATTGGTGGTGTAGCAGGAGGCGCGACAGCAGCGGCCCGACTTCGCCGGTTGGATGAAAATGCAGAAATTGTTTTATTGGAACGGGGCGGTTTTATTTCCTTTGCCAATTGTGGTTTGCCTTATTATATCGGGGGTGAAATTACCGATCAGTCGGCTTTGACCCTGCAAACACCGGGTTCATTTAATGCCCGGTTTAACGTGGACGTCCGGGTTGAAAATGAAGTGACCGCCATTGATACAAAGGCGCACCAGGTCACGGTGGTGAATCATGGATGCCGGAAAACTTATACGGAAGCATACGATCAATTGATTCTCTCCATGGGGGCAGAACCTTTTATTCCTCCGATTCAAGGGGTTGATTCGGATAAAGTGCTGACCCTTCGCAATATACCGGATACCCTTAAAATAAAAGCGTACATCCAGAACAAGAAGCCCAAGACGGCTGTGGTTATCGGTGGAGGCAATATCGGTCTTGAAATGGCGGATAATTTGACGTCTGCAGGGCTCAAGGTGACGGTTGTGGAAATGATGGATCATGTCGTGGCACCACTGGATATGGATATGGCTGCTGATGTGGAAAACTACCTTGAAAGCAAAGGCGTCACGGTGCTGACAGGAAACGGCGTGACAGCAATGGAAGATTTGGGTAAAACATTAAAGCTGACCTTAAAGGAAGGCGCGCTTCAGGTTGATATGTGTATTCTTTCGGTTGGGGTCAGACCGGAGACGAAAATCGCCGATCAAGCAGGGGTTGCCTTAAACCAGAAGGGAGCCATGATTGTTGATGATCAAATGCGAACGAACATTCAGGATATTTTTGCCGTTGGGGATGCGGTAGAGGTTCGGCATTTTATTACAGGAGAACCGGCAATGATCCAATTGGCAGGCCCGGCCAATAAAGAGGCCCGGGTGGCTGCTGATGTGATCTGCGGATTGGACAGTCACTATACAGGTTCCCAGGGATCAGCGGTTTTGAAAATTTTTGATATGAGTGTCGCCAGTACCGGTTTAAATGAAAAACAGGCTCAGGCAGCGGGAATCACTTACGATAAAGTCTATACTTTTTCGCCGTCCCATGCGGGCTATTATCCCGGAGCCCACAATATGTCGGTAAAAGTTTTATGGAATACAGCCAATCAGGAAATAATCGGCGCTCAGATTGTTGGGTACGACGGCGTTGATAAACGTATGGATGTTTTGGCGACGGCCATTCGCTTTGGGGGAAAGATAACAGATCTTACGCAATTGGAACTGTGCTACGCGCCTCCTTTTGGTTCAGCGAAAGATCCGGTTAATTTTTCCGGGTTCGTAGCTGAAAATATCATTACCGGAAAAATGAAACAATTCTTCTGGCATGATGTGGCCGGTCTTCCCAGGGATGGGTCCGTGACATTGCTTGACGTGCGGACAGACGGGGAAGTTGCCGGCGGGCGTATCGATGGGTTTAAACACATTCCACTGGACACGCTGCGGGATCATCTCGATGAAATTCCCGGGGGAAAACCGGTGTATGTTCATTGTCACAGCGGTTTGCGCAGTTATGTTGCCTGCCGTATTCTGGCTGGCCATGGTTATGATTGTTATAATTTGGCTGGCGGTTACAGATTGTATGCATCTGTGATGACAAAGCTTAGCCGTTAAGGACCAACGGCTGACAGTGATAAAAGCCGTTTGCCCCGGCAGTCAGAGGAGAAGCGTCATAATGAAAAAGGGATGGGCTGTCGGGAGAGAGAAGGATGACAGCATCGGGTAAAATAAAACGAAATATCGCGGTTATCCGCAATAAACGCTCACGTATTGTGGGCGTTTTTAAGGTTGTGATCCCGATGACGATGGATTGTATTCGCAAAGGTTTTAAAAGTTGGGCAATGGCAAGATATTGTTTTACAGGGGTTTGATCATCCAGGATAACGCCGCTGCAAACGGAAAGATTGGCGGCCAGGGCAGCATGAATTGCCCGGAGTTCCCGGCTTTTTTGAGGATGATGGACGGGAAGGTTTATGGAAACCCGTTGAACCCCGGCCCCCCGGGCCTGGCTATAGCCGTCATAGTTGGAGAGAACCCTTTGCAGACAAAACGACGGACAATGGCAGCAGGGAGAGCTGCAATACGATTTTCTTATGGCCCGCGCTCCAGACATCAGCGGTGTGATGGGAGCTTGGCAAAGTGCCGTGATTTCCTGAGTATCAAGGGAATACCCGTCAATTATTTTTTTTTTGAGTTGAGAAAGAGAAGCTGTCATTTCCTGGGAGTCCTTTCCGGTAATGGACATAAATATATCATATATCCTATTGGTTGTAAAACACGTCAATTGGCCATTATTGTAGTATAAGCACTTCAGTCAGTCTTAAATCTTAAGGCTTATAATAAAACTAATTAATGGAGATGGAGGAATAAAAATATGGCTCTTTTTGATACCTTAAATGATTTTGCCAAAAATGTGACGGACAAAACCAGTGGAACGCTGGAAGCAACCAAACTGGCAACCCGAATCAGTGCATTAAACCGGGTGATTGTGGAGGCTCAGCAAAAAATTGGGGCTTATTATTACAATAAGCTCAAAGACAACGGAGAAACGCCTGACGCGGATATCCAGGTTTATTTTGAACAAATTCAGGAAACCCAGGAATCAATCGATGAAATGCGGACCCGGATAGCGGCGATTAAATCCGCTGTGGCAAATCCGCTGGATCCCGGAAAAAAACTGTGCGAAAAATGCGGCGCAGTGATGTCGGTTAAAGCAAAATTCTGCTCAGAATGTGGAGCTCCCAATATCGTTGAAGATGTTGAAGAAGACACAACCATTCCGGTGGAAGATGAAGAACCATCGGCAGCGGAAACAGATCATAAAACAGAAGAATAAAATGGGATATGACCTCTGCCGTCAGTTTTAAGCTGACGGCAGAGG
>JAQWCN010000107.1 GCA_028705955.1 Eubacteriaceae bacterium | reverse complement strand
GTGGCTGCCGCCGCTGTCGTGCTGGTGCCTGCCGTCTCCACACTTTTTGAACCCTTGGGAATCACAAAGGTATCCAGTAAAACAAAAACGGTATAAGCCAATAAAAGGACGGTAAACAATACCGTCCCTCCGTGTTTTTTAATAAGGTTCATGTTTGACCGCCGCCCTTTCTGTCTGCTTCGCATCGCAAAAGATAAACTGTTTTTGAATCCAGTAGCTGATAAAGAACAGACTGCCGTCCACAATAATCTTAGCAATCGTCGCCGTACCCGTGACTTGATAGAGGGCGGCGACTAAAAGACCGCTCATACCCATTTGGGCCAAGAACAGTGCCAAATACTTCAGCCACTCAAACCCGGTGTCTCCCCGCTTAAACACCCACCGGTGATTGAGAATAAAATTGAAGGTTCCGGAACAGATTCTGGCGCAAACCGTGGCCAGGATCAATCCCGTTGCCGCCGTTCCAAAAATAAAATGTTCGGCGACCCAAAAAAGCAGCAGATCCACTCCGGAACAAATCAGTGAGGAACAGGTAAACCGGATCATCCCCGAAAAAACCCGGAATCCATCTTTAACCGGATTAAAATGGGACGTGGGATTGCCCGCTTCATAGATAACCGAAATCGGAATGGTCTCCAGTTCCCAATCCGACTGGGCTGCATCCATCAAAAAATTGGCTTCCAACTCAAAGCGGTCCCCCTTGGCGTTCAGCAGCATTCCACTCATTCCCCGGGGAATACCCCGCAATCCAGTTTGGGTATCTTTGAGTCTGCATCCGGTGGCCAGATAAAAGACCAGGGAAGATATCCGGTTGCCCCAGCGGCTCTTCAACGGAACCCCTTTTTGTGAAAAATCCCGGACTCCAAGCATTAAAGTCCGGGGGTGTTTTTCTAAAGCATCACAAAGGGCGGTAATATCTTCCGGCGTATGCTGTCCGTCCGCATCTGCTGTCACCCAGCCGGTTGAAATGGGGAAATGCCGTTTACAATAGGACACTGCTGTTTTAAGTGCAGCCCCTTTGCCCTTGTTTTCACGGTGGGTCAGAACGATCACGCCGATTTCTTTTAACCCTTCAAACACCCATGTGTAATCCGGTCCGCTGCCATCATCCACAGCCACAATCACCCGTTTTTCTTTTTCAAAAAGATGCCGGGCCAGACGAATGAGGCGTTTGTCCGGCTGATATGCCGGTATAATAATAATTGCTTTCGTCGAATTCATCATCATAGTCCCTCCTGACGGTAAATGGCATTGGGTGACCGGCTCGTTAAAGAGCCGGCCCCATGCATTGGAAAGGAAAGGTAAACCACATTGTGATGTGATTTATGTTGAAGCATTGGAATCATTGCTTTCAACACTTATGATTATGCCACCCTTACGTGTTGATTATTTGACTCTTGTGTGAAGATTGTATGAAAAATATAAAACTCTGAAAAGGCGTCAAAAGACAGACCTGTTATTTTTGATTAAATCCTTCAGCCCCAGTGCACTGCCTTATTGAATTTCAACCACAACGGGCACATTTTCAAAGGTATAGAAGGGAATCTTTTTATTATCCAAAACCGAAATGAGATGGGGGACCCGGCGTTCCGTATCCTCTTCCAGCCATTTGGGCGAATCGATAAACACCGCCTGTTCTTTGGCGTTTTCATAAAAACTGTCCGGCAGGGTACTGTTGCCGTGATGCGCCGCCTGAACATAATCCGCCGTCAGTTCGCTACCATGGGCGTTCATTAAAGCGGCCGTGCAGGTATCCTCATTACCCGCAAAATCAGACATAAACAAAATGCTCTTTTTGCGCCCGGAAAGCTTAAACACCATGGAACCATCATTACAGGGATCATCGCTTTCTGCGCCGATGGTGTCATTGTAGGTGCTGTACACATTCATGAGCAGGCCATCCAGATCAAATTCGTCCCCTTCGTGAACATAGGTCAGATTGGTCATGTTCTGACTCAGATCATAAAATGTTTGAAACGCACTGAACCCATCCCGGGCCTGGGCTTTCTTTTTATAGGTGTTATAGTTGATATCCACCGCATAAATCTGGCCGATGGTAATGCCCTGGGGATCTTTATAGATCTCGTTAAAAGCTCCCACATGATCCGGATGGGGATGGGTCAGAATCCAATAATCCACATGCCCCCCCAGGGAATAAATCACGCTGCGGACACTGGCCGCAGACTGTTTCCAGCCGCCGTCAATTACAATCACTTTATCATCGTCGCTCTTAATCGTATAAAACATGGATTGCTTGGCATTCACGCCGCCGTATTCCGTAACCGTCCAGGTTCTCCCAAAAAAATAGCTGTACAAAAAAAAGACACCTAAAACGGCCATAATCCCAACCAGCGCAGCAACACCAATTATTTGAAAAGTTCTTTTATTTTCTGAAAGCCCGCCATGATCCCGGGTCTGGCGGGCGCTTTCTGTCATTTTTTTGTTTCTCATAATCCTCCTGTCTTTTGTCGATCGACTCTTTTCAAATCCTTATTGGTTTATTTTATCACGGGACCTTTATGCCTTGCAACGTGAAGCCTGGAAATAAAGGAAAAATGAACTTTTCTTTGACATGGGGTTCTCCTTTATCTCCTAGTGTCTGCGCACATTGGACACATCAATCGACGTGACTTTAAGGGTGCCGGATACCACCGCACCTTCAAGGGCGCTATCCACCGCATTGATCAAACCGGCGGAAGAATAAGTCGCGCCGGAGACTGCATCGACCTCCAGGGATTGCTGACCGATAATGGTATCCAAAAGACTGACCGCCTCGCTAAAATAACGGTCGGTATCACTCTGACTGACCACACCGATATCCGTTACCTGTCCCCCGGATACCGTGACCGAAACGGTTATGGTGCCGTTATAACCTTCAGCTGATCCTTCATAATTGCCATCCTTGAGGACCGCTCCGGAAAAAGTGACTGTGTTTGCAGCGCCTGGATTTTGAACCGTTTCACCGGGTGACGGCGTGGAAACGCTGGTGCTGGCCGGGGCAGTGGCCTGATCGCTTCCCAATAACCGGTTGGGCAATTGAATACCCACATCCACCAGGTGAAAAATCAGACACACCAAAAACGCCACCGTTAAAATGCGGTGCCCGGGCATCCACAGACGGGGACATTGTTTTCGCAGCAAAAAAGTCAGGCCAATGAGCAGTGCCAAACCCATGCACGCCGTTCCCCAATTGAGGGAAAACAATTCCGCTGCCGGCTGAAAATCAAAAAGTGTGGCCGACCTGGAATTTCCGGCAAAGAACGTATGGATCAGAGCCGTCACTATAAACAGGGTTCCTACCGGGAGATGAAGGGAATGAAACCTCCGGTTAAGGGTTGTGTTGCCACTAATTCGGGCAATGAATTTAAAAGCCGAAAGGAAAAAAAAGATTACCGACGCCCAGGCAAAAATCATACTGATCAGCATGGTCCACCTCCTGATTTTTTTAATCATTATAAACAAGATGTCTTAAAACCATCCGAACACACCGGTTTCCGCTCTTTTAGTCAAAAAAACGGCAAAGAAAAAGACTCACCAGTCCAGTGAGCCTTTAATCATTTAGAACCCTGCGTCAGGGGAGTCGTCTTTAAAACCCCAGTCTTACTTGGAACTTCCTTCCTGCACTTCGACCTGGAATGTCTGAGACCGGCCATCCCGGGTTACGGTCACATTGGCGGTATCGCCTTTTTTAAGGGCATACAGCACGGTTTTCATCTGGAGCATCGTGTTGATTTCGGTATCGTTAATGGCGGTAATGATATCTCCGCTCTTAATCCCGGCGTTCGCTGCGCCACTGTTGTTATCCACCGAGTACACATAAATCCCCTTGTCAAAATCCACTTTGCTGTCACTCAGATATTGAGCCTGTTCGGCATCGTAACCCTGAACCCCAATCACAATCGGTTTAAAGGTTCCACTGGCCACAATTTTATTGATCACAGGTTTAATGATATTCACCGGAATGGCAAAACCAATGCCTTCGCCCTGGGAATCTTTATACGCGTTGATGCCGATCACTTCGCCGGAACCATTACACAACGGGCCGCCACTGTTGCCGGAATTAATCGTCGCATCCGTCTGGATTAAATTTTCGGCAATCAGATTATTATCTGCCATCAGGCTGCGGTTAAGCGCCGATACAATTCCCGATGTCACCGTCCGGTCGTATTGAAGACTGATCGGATTTCCGATGGCAATGACGGTTTCGCCTACTTTTACATTATCCGAATCCCCCAGGGTGACTGCTGATAAATTTTTCCCGTCAATTTTAATCACTGCCAAATCCAAATCGCTGTCACTCCAGATGGATTTAGCCTTATAGGTTTTATCGTCGTTGGTTGAAACGGTAATATCCCCTGTGGCGCCTTCAATCACATGGGCATTGGTCACAATGTATCCATCCGTGGTCACGATAAACCCGGATCCCATGGCTGTTCCCTGCTGCTGTTGACCAAACATAGACTGCTGGGACACCGTGGTCTGAATCCCGACCACCGAATCCGGAACGACCTGAGCCACCGCTTCGATACTGGAGGACGCTGTTGTGTCATTCACGACCACTTTCTGACCACCGACACTTTCCGTTGTGCTTTTGCCAATCACGCCCATGCCGTACAGCACACCCAAAATAATCCCGGCAACCAAAAGTCCACCAATCACCGCACCGATCAGTGCAGGCATAATGATATCCCTGTTTCTTTTATCCGGCTTCTGTCCCTTGAAATCATTCATGTGCAAACCACTCCTTTCCTGAAGTTTTCTCACCCCAATTCATTATTCAATTGCATAAACGTGTCCACATTGGTGTCTTTTGGCCACTGTCAGACCGACATCTTGACCCACGGTTATTCCTTCGGCCTTGAGCCGGCCTTCCGTGGTCTGATAGGCCAGAAGGGGCAGATTGTTCTCCTGGCTGAGGTGAGCCAGTACAATTTCTTTAACGCCGCTTTGAACCAGATCACAGGCTGCTTTCCCGGCCACATCGTTGGAAAGATGTCCCTTTTCCCCGGCAATCCGCCGTTTTAAAGGGTAGGGGTACGGCCCTGTTTCAAGCATGCCCGCATCGTGGTTGGATTCCAGAACAACGAGTTCCCGGCCATATAAAAATTGAGCCAGGGCTTCGGTCAAAATTCCAGTGTCCGTTGCAATCCCCAGCGTGTGTTTCCCGTCGCCAATACCATAGCTCACTGGTTCTTTAGCATCGTGGGATGTGGGGAAGGAATCAATTTCCAGATCCCCAATATCAAACGGAACCCCGGTGTTAAACAAACGGACATTATGCCCGGCGATCTTTCCCAGATCCGGTGCCATGGCATCCCAGGTTCCAGGATTGGCATAGATGGGAAGATCGTAGCGCCGTGAAAGCACCCCAACCCCATGGGTATGGTCCCGGTGTTCATGGGTCACTAAAATACCGGTCAATCCGGCGGGCAACTCGTCAATGGAACACAGTGCTTTCTCGATACGCACGCCGCTTAAACCGGCGTCGACCAGCAGCCGGGTATTGCCCTGGGAAACAAAGAGACAATTGCCTGAACTGCCGCTGAATAAACTGCAAAATTTCATATTTTCTCCTGATCTAATCCTACCTGTATCTTCTTAATTATAACTAAAGCCCCAAAGGGGCTTTAAAAGAGTTTTAAGGTTCAAGCTGCCGGGGA
>JAQWCN010000106.1 GCA_028705955.1 Eubacteriaceae bacterium | reverse complement strand
ATGTTTCCTCAGATGCTGGGAACCGCGGAAGCCGATTTCTACGGGCATCAGACAGCACACGGTTCTTTTGTCTTTGGCGGTTCCACGGGCATGGAAGCTTGTGAGAAGGATAACGGCACGCCGATTTCTACAAGTATCGGGCCGTCTTGCACCTGCCGGGGGATTATGAAATATTTTCCTGCCCTGTCTCAAGCTAAAATTGTAAGAGCCTGGGCGGGCTGGATCGAGGATTGTGCCGATGGGATACCGGTGATCAGTGCCATTGATGAAGTGCCGGGATTAACGGTGGCCTGCGGATTTACCGGGCACGGTTTCGGTATTGGACCGGCGGCGGGATACAGTATCGCCAAAATGATGACCGGTGGGAAACCGCCGGTGGCTATGGATGCGTTTCGGTATGACCGCTTTCATGCCAAGATTTAATAAAACACCGGGATTGAAATGGAATTGAAAAAAATGTAATTCAGGTCCGATTTTTACTAGACGGATGTAAAAATGTCATTTATAATAGGGATATCAATTGATTAAACATTGAATGAGACAAAGACGTCTGAACAGACCATCACTGTTCAGGCGCCTTTTTTTATTTCAACCCGGGAGGCTTTTATGGAGATAAAGCAAGCGTTAAGAGGTCAGGAAATGATGATGCCAAAACAACCGCTTCTTGTTTTGGATGCAGAGACCTACGATTGGATGGAAATCAAGGTTTGCGGGATTTCCCATTGTTATACTTTTTCCGTTTCACAAAAGATGATGGATCAGGCCAGGATTGTTCCGGACGGGTCGGTTGATCTTTTTATCAAATGTGATGCTCAAAAGCCAAAGTATTTTTTCTACGGTTCGCCAACCCAGGTGACCGATGTGCATTATTTGGAAGATCTGACGGTGGGCGATACCATTTTTGGCATTCGGTTTTTACCAGGACAGGCCTGGTGGCCGGATGCGCTGCCGATGGACGATTTAACCGATGGTGGCATTGAGGTCGAAGATTTTTGTAAAGATCACGGGTTTATGGAACGGATCGCAGAGGAAAATAAGTTTATTGAGCAGGTTAAAATTTTTATGGATTATTATATGATCCATTTTCAAAATGAATATAAAGTGAGCAGACATTCGGAGCTGGGCAGTGCAATGGTCGCGGCGATTACGGATCAGAGCGGCCGGATGACGATGAAAGATCTGAGTGAAAAAATGGGGTATTCACCCCGGTATTTGAACCGTGTCTTTCATCAGTGCGCTGGAATGTCACCCAAAAAGTTTTCAGAAATTATCCGCTTTCAGCGTGTGCTTGCAGATGTTAAAAAGCATAAAAAGATATCTGAAGTTTCCGGGGACTTGGATTATTTTGATCAGTCCCATTTACTCAAATCGTTTAAGAAATTTACGGGTATGTCGCCCCAGGGTTATGTTAAAGATGTTATGGACCACGGGGGAACCGTGATGGACCGTCATTTACAGACAACATTTTAAAAGTAGATTCAGGAGGAAAATTATGGAATTATCACGAGTAGAAATAATTACAAGTAACGCAAAGGTAGAAACACTGTTAAGCACTATGGGGCAATACGGCATTACAGGGATCACCGTGTCTCAGGTTATGGGATGCGGGGTGCAGTATGGATCCCAGGAATACGAAGGCGAAAAGAAGAAAGACCCGACCCTTTTGCCAAAGCAGGCGGTTATGCTGGTGATGCCGACGAAGGATGTTCCGGATTTTCTGAAGTACGTAGAGGAAAAGCTGTACACCGGTCACATTGGCGATGGCAAAATCTTTGTATCGGATGTGTCTAAGGTGATCCGGGTGCGGACCGGCGAAGAAGATTTTGATGCTTTGTTTCCCCAGGTTCATTAAAGAATAATAAAGCGTGGCGGCGTAATAATTCATTGATTGAGAAAAAGGTGAAATTATGAATGAAAAAAAACTAGGATTACCCAGTGTGATTGCGACCAGTGTGGGACTGATTGTCGCAACAAGTTGCCTGTTGTCACTGGGACAAGGAAGTTCTGCCATTGGAGAAACTTTCATTATTTCCATGATCATTGCTTGTGTTTTAAATATCCTCTTTGCATTGTCGGTTTCGGAGATTAATTCGCTGATGCCGGATTTAACAGGCGGGCTGGCCCAGTATACCCTGGCTTGTATGGGGCCGTTTATCACGATTATTGTAATGGTCGGCGGGTATTTGGTTTGTAACACCATGATTTCCAGTGCCGAATGTGCCATGTTTGGAAACACGTTAAATAATGTTTTCCCGGAATTGGGTCTTTCCGGCAGTGTGTACTGTGTGGTATTGCTGGTGATTCTGATTGCGGTTAATCTCCGGGGCATTGACATGTTTGCGAAAATCCAAAATGTGGTTGCTTATGGCCTGATTACATCTCTTTTGATCATGGGGATTCTGGGAACAATTAAGATTAACCCGGCCAATGTGGTGATGCAGCCTGTGGTGCTTTCCAGTAATTTTAGTGATGTCACCGGATTGTGCGGCCTGGCGTTCTTCCTGTTTATCGGCTGCGAATACGCGATTCCGATTGCCAATCAGGTTGAAAATCCCAGAAAAAAATTACCGCTGGGCATGATTATCAGTTTGGTGCTGATTTGTATCATGCAGATCTTTATGGTGATTGGCTTTAAAAACTATACGCCCTGGGCTGATTTAGGGGAAAGCACAACGCCCCATGTTTTGTACGGGACAGCGCTTCTTGGAAAATTTGGAACCTATTGGATGGCATTGGTATCTATTCTGGCGGTTGTCAGCAGTGTTAACACCATTATTTCTTCTCTGGCCTATATCGCTTATGGGATGGCAAAGATTGGGCTGCTCCCGGGATTCTTTATGAAAACCAACAAAAAAGGAGCTCCGTGGATTGGCATTTTGATTTTTGGCGGCGTGATGCTGGTGATCAATGCCTTTGGTCTTTCCACTTCCGGTTCGCTTTCCTTCCTTATATTAACAGGGACGGTTTTCTGGATGGCGGCGTATATTGTAACTCATATTAATGTGTTGATCCTGCGTAAAAAGTTACCCAAGGCGCCCCGGGTCTTTAAAGTGCCGGGGGGTCCGGTGATTCCTGTGATTGGGAGTATCGGATTATTGTGGATGATCTGGGATATTGCGTCGGACAACGCGACCCGGATGTCGATTTATTCGGTCTGTTTGATCATTTTGGCATTCCTGGCTGTTTATGCTTTTGTATGGGTTAAAAAAGTAATGAAGAAGGATTTGTTTAAAGCGTATCCGGTTGAAGAGGTGATGGCGATGGAAAATGAACTGTACCCGGTTTATAACGACCCCAAAACGGGCGAACCGAGAGTGCGGCCGGTTGCCAGTGTTAAATAAGCAGAATGGACAAGTGTTGATTTTAAAGAATAGCGTCTATAGGAGGCAGTCAAATGAGTTATCCCGAAGTAGATTTTTTGTATTTAAATGAAGAAGATATGATGAAGGCCGGTGTGGATGATGTGGTTTCGTGTACCGACTGTATGGAAGAATTGTTAAAGCTGCTCGATAAGGGTGATTATCGAATGGGCGGGGAAAATGGCAATTCCCATGGGTGCATGGTCAGTTTTCCGGATAAACCGGATTTTCCGAACATGCCGGCTAATGGTCCGGACCGCCGGTTTATGGCCATGCCGGCATATGTGGGAGGACCGTTTGATGTCGCTGGCATGAAATGGTATGGGTCCAATGTTGCCAACCGGGACAAAGGAATCCCCCGTTCTATCCTGATGGTTATGCTGAATGATAAAGAAACCGGAGCACCTCTGGCACTCATGTCTGGCAATATGATCAGTTCTTACAGAACCGCCGGGATACCGGGAGTCGGTGTTAAGAATCTGGCAGTTAAAGATGCAAAAGTGTTGGGAATAGTTGGCCCCGGCGTGATCAATACCGTGACGGTTGAAACCTTTGGAGCGCTTCGCCCCACCCTGGACACGCTCAAAATTAAAGGAAGAAGCCAGGAATCCATTGACCGTTGTATCGAATATGTGAAGGAAAAATGCCCCCAGTTTAAAAATATTATTGTATGCGACACCCTGGAAGACTGTGTAAAAGGATCTGACATTTTAAGTTTTGCGACATCCACGGCCATGAACGGAGGCGTATCTTCCTATCCCTTTGTTAAAACAGAATGGATCAAACCAGGCGCCTTAATTTGTGTTCCGGGTTCTGCCAATTTTGACGAAGCGTTAATCCAGGATCCCAAAACAAAACTGGTGGTTGATAATATCAGTTTGTATGAAGCCTGGGCAGAAGAATATCCGTATCCGACTTTTGAAACCATTTATATTCCTGGGTGTAAATTTATGGATATGGTGCACGATGGTAAACTCAGCAAATCCAAAATTGACGATCTGGGAGCCATTCTCAACGGGAAGAAACCAGGGCGGACGGACGATGATCAGATTATCATCTATTCAATCGGCGGGATGCCGGTGGAAGATGTCGCCTGGGGCAAGACGGTTTACGACAAAGCCATTAAAGAAGATATTGGAACGAAACTTAATCTCTGGGATACCCCAAGATTGTTTTAAGCAGTATCCCGTTGGAATAGATTATCCGATGATTTTTTAGGTCAGGTGAAAAAGCCTGGCCTTTTTTATATGCCTGTTTTCTGACGGATTGTGTGGCAATGCCAATCGTGGTATAATAAATCCATTACATCGACAAGTGGGGATGAGAAATGCAGCGGCACAGTGGGAGCTGTGTCCTGCTTTTGCCCATTTAAAAATGCTTAAGGGAGGGAAAGAAAATGGATGATTCGTTGCATATGACCATTCGGGAGATGCCGAAGGATGATAAACCGAGGGAAAAGATGATGGATTTTGGATCCCGGGTTTTGAGCGATGCGGAGCTGATTGCGGTTTTGATTGGTTCCGGGGTTGGGGCGAATACCGATGGTCAGGGGGCGACGGCGATTGAGCTGGGCCGACAGATTTTAAATGTATTTGATGGGGATTTGTCTGCTTTGTATGATGTGAGTGTTGAGGAGCTCTACGCCAACCCCCGGTTGAAAGGGATTGGTCCAGCCAAGGCCTGCAAAATTAAAGCGGCTCTGGAGTTGGGGCACCGGATTCATCATGGAAAAAAGGAGTACCCCCAGATTAGCTCTCCGGATGATGTGGCGGCTTATCTTGAAGACAGTATGTTTGGGTTTAAACAGGAACATTTTGTCATTTTACTTTTAAATACTAAAAACCGGATCTTTAAAAAGGAAGAAATATCAGTGGGAACCATCAATTCGGCGCTGGTCCATCCCCGGGAGGTTTTTTCCCGGGCGATCAGGCAGCTGGCCTCCGCCTTGATTGTCGCCCACAATCATCCGTCCGGGGATCCTTTTCCCAGTCCGGAGGATGAAAATATTACAAAACGTTTGGTGAAAGCGGGAGAGCTTTTGGGGGTTCCGGTATTGGATCATTTGGTGATTGGGGAACAGAATTATTTCAGTTTTAAGCAAGAAGGCTTTATGTAATTCTTTAAATCTATAATTTTCTAAGTTTTATGAAAGAATTTATGAAAATACATTGATTATTCTGTGCATTTACCATAAAATAAATATTCAGATAACGCTTGTTTTATGAAAGGTGAGATTATGTTTTCTGACACCCCAAAGTGTCTTTATCGTTATACGCAGGATCGATCGGAGCCCATGCCGCTCAAACGGTATCTGGTTGATTATCAGGGCTATTCCAGCAGATTGCTGAGAAAAATTATCCGCGAGGGGAATACAACGGTC
>JAQWCN010000105.1 GCA_028705955.1 Eubacteriaceae bacterium | reverse complement strand
ACCATCACTTCAACCGTCGGTGTAACAGGATACCGCACCGGTGATACGCTCCTTTGCGCAGTGGATCCCTCCCAGGGGGCCAACCTCAAAACCGGCATGCCGGTGGAAATGAATGGCCAGTCTGTCGGTGAGGTGGTGGAGGTGGCGTCGGAGCCGGTCAGAAAATCGGATTTGACTGAAAAGATCACCAACGAGTATTACCTCAACGCCCTGGTCAAAACGGATTATGTCATCCTGGTGCGCATCGACACGGCCCACGGTGCCCTGGACAGTGCAACGGGGGATCTGGTGAACGTCACCATCGTCCTGGCTTCTTATAAACCCATCCAGTTTCTGCTGTCCTCGGGGAGTGCCTCATGAGCGGCCGGGCACTAAAAGTGCCGGTCATCATGCAGATGGAGAATCTGGAATGCGGCGCGGCCTGTTTAGCCATGGTGACAGCGTATTATGGCAAGTGGCTGACCCTCGAACAGGTCCGGCGGGACTGCGGGGTTTCCCGGGACGGTTCCAAGGCTAAAAACATGCTCGTCGCAGCCCGGTCCTATGGCCTTAAGGCCAAGGGCTATCGATACGACCTGGACCATCTGCAGACCGAAGCATCCCTGCCCTGTATCCTCCACTGGGGATTCGATCATTTTGTGGTGCTCTGCGGCTGGGACCGGAACGGCGCTGTCCTCAACGATCCAGCCAAGGGGCGCAGGACGGTGTCCATCGACGAGCTTGATAAACAATTTACCGGGATCTGTCTACAATTCAAACCAACGGAGACCTTTGAGAAGGAGGGCGGTCCGACCAGCATCTGGCGGTTCGCCAAAAGACGGATGGCAGGAACCTCTGATATTGTGGTATTTTTGATGCTCATCGGCATCATGTTGACCTTCATCGGCATCGTGAACCCGGTGTTCTCCCAAGTGTTTTTGGATCAGATCCTGTCGGGGAACAACCCTGACTGGCTGATGCCGCTGCTGCTGGTGATGACCCTGGTGGTCGTCATTCAGATCGGCGTCAATGGGATCAATGCCATCGTCGGCTGCCGCATTCAGGGCAAACTCGCAATTTCCGCCAACATCGGCTTTATCAACCATCTGCTCCATCTGCCGGTAACCTTTTATGACCAGCGCCAGGCCGGGGACCTCGCCGCCCGGCAGCAATCCAACGAGGGGCTGGCCGCCACGCTGATCGGCGTCTTCGCCCCCTTGGCGATCAACATCGTCATGCTGCTGTTTTACGCCCTGATCATGTCCCGTTACAGCCTGTGGCTCACCCTAATCGGCGTGGGGACGGTGATCATCAACCTCGGAGTGACCACTGTCGTCTCCAAAAAACAAGTAAACATCGCCCGGGTACTGAGCCGGGATCAGGGGAAGCTCTCCAGCTCCACGGTGGGCGCTCTGAAGATTATCGAAACCATTAAAGCCAGCGGTTCCGAGGACGCCTACTTCAGTGAGTGGGCCGGGATTCAAGCCCAGGTCAACGCCGGGAACGTCCGCTCAACGAGCCTGACAGCCTGGATGGGCGCCTTGCCCAATCTGCTGTTTCAAGTGGCCAACGTGTCGGTGCTGCTTCTCGGGGTGCTGCTCATCCTCCGGGGGCATTTCACCGTCGGGATGCTGACCGCCTTCCAGAGCTATATGTCCGCCTTCATTTCGCCGGCCAAGCAAATTATGACCGGCAATCAAACCTATCAGCAAATGCGGACGGCCATGGAACGGGTGGAGGATGTACTCCATTATCCGGAAGACGTAACGCCCCAGGAAAGCGTGGCAAAAGTCCTGCAAATCGGAGGCAGCCTTGCTCTGAACCATCTGACCTTCGGCTACGCCCCTCTGGGGGACCCTCTGCTTACGGACTTCAACCTGTCCTTAAAACCCGGCGGGCAGGTGGCCCTGGTCGGGGCCTCCGGCTGCGGCAAATCCACCATATCCCGGTTGATCGGCGGGCTGTACAAGCCCTGGTCCGGTGAGGTTTGCGTGGACGGCAAAAACCGGGAGGACTGGCCCCACGACGCGGTCACTGGGGCCATTTCCATGGTGGATCAGGAAATTGTCCTCTTTGAAGACACCATCAAAAACAACATCACCCTCTGGGACGACACCATCGAAGAGGAATGGGTTCTGGCTGCGGCGAAAGATGCCTGCATCCACGACGTCATCCTCAGCCGTCCCCTGGGTTACGATGATATGGTGCTGGACGGCGGGCGCAATTTTTCCGGCGGCCAGCGGCAATGTCTGGAAATCGCCCGGGCCCTGGCGCGCAACCCTGCCATTCTGATCATGGACGAGGCCACATCGGCCCTGGACGCGGCGACGGAAGACAAAGTGATGAAGGCCATTCGCCGCCGCCACCTGACCTGTGTGATGATCGCCCACCGGCTGTCCACCATCCGGGACTGCGACGAAATCATCGTCATGGATCACGGCCAAATCCGGGAGCGGGGAACCCACGAGTCCCTGCTGGCAGCGGGGGGCATTTACGCCCACCTGATCGCAGAGGAGTAAGACCATGGAAAATAAACACAACACGAATGGCGCCGCCCCAGGAAAAGTGGCGCACAACTCCAAAACGAAGCAGCGGCAACAACGGGATGAGGCCCTGTTTAACGGCGCCTTCTATGAGCTGGCCGGGGCGATTATGGACAAAAGCGAACGCTCCGCCCTGTGGGAGGACGACACCTTGCAGGCCCGGGACGCCATCATAAGCGTGCTTGACTATTACCGAATCGACATTGCAAACGGGGCAGAGCCTTCCGGGAACTGGAAAACCCAGCTCAAAACCTGTCTGCGGGAAAGCCGGCTAATCACCCGGGTGGTCCGTCTCAAAGACCAGTGGTACCAGCAGGCCATCGGTCCTATGCTCGGCAATATCCGAAAATCCGCAAAGGCAAAGGCCGACGGGGGAAAAGATCAGGAATACCTGGTGGCCCTGATCCCCAAAGGCCTTCATTACGAATGGTACGACTACACGGACAAACACTGGAAACGGGTAACGGCCCACAACGCCTGGCAATTTGGACCGACGGCGATACACTTTTACGAGCCCCTGGGCAGCGACCGGGTAGATCTGAAGGGTCTGCTCCGGTTCATGATCCGCCAGCCCTCCTCTTTTGATTACACTCTGATGGTGGGGGTTTCCCTGCTGACCACTCTGATCGGGATGCTTCTGCCCTACTTAACCCAGTACCTGTTTTCGGCCGTCGTCCCTCAGGGAAAAATCTCCCTGCTGCTGCCGGTGGCGGTGCTGATATTGGGCAGTGTCCTCGCCAACGTGCTGCTGGGAATTAACAAGCAGTTATCCCAGGGGCGGCTTCAGACTAAAATCAAAACGGCGGTGGAGGCCGCAGGGATGATGCGCGTGCTGTCCATGCCTGCGGATTTCTTCCGGGAATACGCCGCCGGCGAGCTGAACCAGCGGTTGAGCCAGATCACCAGCTTGTGTACGACGATCATCTCGATCATCACGGTGGGCGGATTGTCTGCCCTGTTTTCCCTGTTGTATTTTTTCGAGCTGTTTGCCTTCGCCCCGGCGCTGTCCTGGGTCGCGATCGCCATTTTGCTGGGCTCCCTGATCCTAACGCTGGTGGCAACCTTGTGGCAGCAGCGGCTGTCCCAAAAAATCTACAGCCTGAACGCCCGGCTTTCGGGGTGGGTTCTGGCCATGATCGGCGGCATCTCAAAGATCAAACTGGCCGGGGCGGAAAAACGGGCTTTTGCCAAATGGGCCTCTTCCTATAAGGAGGTGGCCTCCCTGTCTTACAACCCGCCGTTTTTGTTAAAGATTCAGGAAGTCCTGCCGACGCTGATTTCAGCCATCGGGTTCATCGCGATTTACTTTATCGCTGCTGCCTCCAACGTGTCCACCGCTGATTACATGGGCTTTAACAGCGCCTACGGTCTGGTCTCCGGCGCCATCGGTACCCTGGCCTCTATGGCCAAGCAGATTTCTACCCTAAAGCCAGCCTGGGATATGGCGGAGCCGATTTTACAAACGGTTCCGGAGACCTCCGGGACCCAGGGGAAAATCCCGAAACTTACAGGGCAGATCACCGCCAGTCATCTTTGCTTCCGATATCTGGACAAGGGGGAGCTGGTTCTCAGGGATCTATCCCTGTCCATCGCCCCCGGGGAGTACGTGGGCATCGTTGGCCAAACCGGCTCGGGGAAATCGACCTTGATGCGCATCCTGTTGGGCTTTGAAACACCCATTTCCGGCGCAGTTTTTTTTGATGACCGGGAAATCAGACATTTGGATCTCAAGGCCCTGAGACGCCAAATCGGCACGGTGATGCAAAACGGCCAGCTGATTGCCGGCAGTATTTTGTCCAACATTACCCTGTCGGCCCCCTGGCTCAAGGTGGAGGACGCCTGGCGGGCGGCGGAAACCGCCGGCATCGCCGACGACATCCGGGATATGCCCATGGGTATGCAGACCATGGTCTCCGAGGGTAACGGCGGCCTGTCCGGCGGCCAGTGCCAACGCATCCTGATTGCCCGGGCCATCGCCCCCAATCCCAGGGTGCTGATGTTTGACGAGGCAACCTCAGCTCTGGACAATGTTACCCAGGGCCACATCGCCAACGCCCTGGGCGCAGTGCGCTGCACCCGGATCGTCATCGCCCACCGGCTGTCCACCGTCAAAAATTGCGACCGTATCCTCGTCATGGATCGGGGCCAAATGGTGGAATCCGGCAACTACGACAGTCTTGTCGCTCAAAAGGGCGTGTTTTACGAACTGGTCAAGCGACAGCAACTGTAAATTTTAACAAGCAAAGGAGATTTCTATGTATTATCAACTGCATCCCGATTATGGCTGGCGGGGCTGGGAAAAGCTGCCTTATGCCCTGCTGAACACAAAGACGGGCAACGCGGTGTCTATGAACGGAACGGAATACGGGGCGATGAGTCTGTGTGACGGCGTCATGGATGTGGATTCCATCTTTGTCACCGACCAACAGCGGGAAATGATCCGCATTTATGAAAAGAAGGGCTTCGTCGTCCCCTGTCGCCAGGGAACGGAGCTAACCGAAGAACAGCGCTACCGGCGCTATCCGGCCCGCTACATTAAAATGGCCCACTGGTCCATCACTGGCCGGTGCAACTACCGGTGCCGGCATTGCTACATGTCCGCCCCGGATGCCAAGTATGGCGAACTGGACCACGAGACCTGTATGAATATCATCCAGGAGCTGGCGGACTGTGGGGTTCAGAACGTCTCCATTACCGGCGGTGAGCCGCTGGTCCGCAAAGACTTTTTTGAGCTGGTGGACGCGATGCTGGACCGTGGTCTGCACATCCGCATCATTTACAGCAACGGCAAGCTGGTCACAGATCACTTTTTGGACGAGCTGACCGCCCGGGGACTCTGCCCGGAGATCAACATGAGCTTCGACGGCGTCGGCTGGTGCGACTGGCTGCGGGGAGTGGATGGCGCAGAAGAGGCGGTGAAAGACGCCTTCCGGCGATGCCGGGACAAGGGCTTCCCCACGGCGGCGGAAATGTGCCTGCACCAATACAACAAGCACACCCTCCGGGAAAGCATCAACCTGCTGGCTTCTCTGGGCTGCCGTCACCTGAAAACCAATCCTGTCAGCGCAGTGGGGGAATGGAAGAGACACGGCGGCGACGCCTCCCTTTCCATGAAGGAGGCCTTTGATCTTTACCTGGACTACATCCCCCATTTCTTCGAGGACGGCGCGCCCCTGAGTCTGATGCTCGGTGGCTTCTTCATGGCCCGAAAGGGGGCCAACACCTG
>JAQWCN010000104.1 GCA_028705955.1 Eubacteriaceae bacterium | reverse complement strand
CAGGTCCATATTTTGTGTTGATTGTACTACCTTCAACAATTGGCAAAATATCACGTTGGACCCCTTCCCGGGATACATCCGGACCATTACTTCCATTATTGTTCCCAATAATTTTATCAATTTCATCTATAAAAATAATACCGTTCTGCTCTGCTTCCCGCAATCCTACCTCATGTACTTCATCCATATCAATCATTTTTTGTGCTTCCTGATTCGTAATCACTTTTCGGGCATCACTAACTTTCATGCTACGTTTTTTCTTCTTTTTATTGGGCATAATTCCATCAAAAATATTTCCAATTTCAATGCTCATATCTTCGCTCATTCCAGCCATAATACCAATTGATTTTCCCGGATCATCTTCTACTTCAATTTCAATGATTTCATTTTCAAGTTTTCCATCGATGAGGTCTTGTTCAATTTCATTCCGTTTTATTTTTTGTTTTTCCAGTTGCTTTTCCTGTATTTCTTTTTCCTCTGAAGATAATTCATTTTGTGATGAAACTTGCTGACTTGACTTGGATAAAATATCAAATGGATTTACTAATTTTTCATTTTTTTTCACTTTATGAAAGTGACCTAAAACATCAAGAATCATCTGATTCGCCCTGGATTGCGCTTCAGCATATACTTCCTTCATTTTCTGCTGTTGAACCATACGAATGGATGTTGTAACTAAATCTCTCACCATCGATTCTACATCCCGTCCAACATATCCCACTTCCGTAAATTTTGTTGCTTCAACTTTGATAAATGGTGCCGAAACAAGTTTGGCTATTCTTCGAGCTATTTCTGTCTTTCCAACTCCAGTAGGCCCCATAAGAATAATATTTTTAGGCGTAATTTCATCTCTGATTTCTTCGGGCAACAAGGAACGTCGATAGCGATTTCGAAGGGAAACTGCTACTGCTTTTTTTGCCTTATCTTGTCCAATAATATAGCGATCAAGTTCATTGACAATGATTTTCGGCGTAAGGTCTTTCATCTTCATTATCTTCACCTATAAACTTTCAACAATAATGTTATCATTTGTATAAACGCAAATACCTGATGCAATTTTCATTGATTCATAAACAATTTCCTTTGCGCTTAAATTTGAATGTGCTTTTAAAGCTCTTGCCGCGGAAAGCGCATAATTCCCGCCTGACCCAATTGCCGCAATTTCATCATCGGGTTCAACAACTTCTCCAGTTCCAGATACAACGAGCATGTCTTCCTTATCCATTACAATTAACATCGCTTCAAGTTTGCGTAAAACCTTATCTGCCCGCCATTCTTTTGCCAATTCAACTGCTGAACGCTTAAGATTGCCATTGTATTCTTCCAATTTATGCTCAAATAATTCACATAATGTAAAAGCATCAGCTACTGAACCTGCAAAACCAGCTAAAACTTGACCGTTATATAGTCGTCTGACTTTTTTTGCAGTCGCCTTCATGATAACACTTTCTCCCATTGTAACCTGTCCATCTCCGGCAATTGCAATTTCACCATTATGCTTGATTCCTACTATTGTTGTTGCTCTTAACATTTTTTCCTCCATCTGTGTTTTTTGAGGTCTGACAGTGTGCACAATAAATTCTTTTCCGTTTGCCAAACCCCTTTTGAAACATTGTATGCCCACAAATTGGACATTTTTCTGAAATAGGAAGATCCCAACTCATAAAATCACATTTTGGATAGTTAGAACATGAATAAAATGTTCTTCCTTTTTTGGAAGTTCTTTTAACAAGATCTCCTCCGCAATCAGGACATTTCCCTCCGGTTTTTTCCAAATATGGTTTTGTGTTTTTACATTCAGGAAATCCGGGGCAGGCTAAAAATTTACCATATCTTCCCGTTTTTATAACCATCCTTCGTCCGCATAGCTCACACACTTCGTCGGATTCTGGATCCTGAATAACAACTTCCTTTGCATTTTCCTGAGCATTTTTTAATTCTTTTTGAAATGGATCATAGAAATCCTCCATAACGTGGATCCAATTCTGATTTCCTCTGGCCACATCATCCAATTCTTCTTCCATCTTCGCTGTAAACGTCATATCGACAATATCTGGAAAAAACTCCTGCATCAATTCCGTTACCGTAACCCCTAGTTCGGTCGGATAAAACATTTTATTTTTAACCTCAACATAATTTCTGTTCTTTATAGTTGATATGGTTGGAGCATAGGTGCTTGGTCTCCCAATTCCCTTTTCTTCTAATAATTTAACAAGTGATGCTTCATTATACCTGGCTGGTGGATTTGTATATTTCTGTTCTTTATGAATTTTAACTAATGTCAACATATCACCAACAACCAATTCTGGCAAAGGATTATCCCGTTTAGATGCACCTGCAGCAATTTTTGTAAAGCCAGGGAATCGCATGATTTCACCTTTAACTTTAAATAGCAAAGATTGACATTGAATATTTGCCTTTGTTACATCATATATTGCTGCTGCCATTTGACTTGCCAGCATTCTTTCCCATATCAGTTTATAAAGTTTATATTGGTCCGGTTCAAGAGAAGTTTTAATTTCTGCTGGCGTATTGTTTATGGAAGAAGGTCTAATCGCTTCATGAGCGTCCTGAATATTTTTATTTTTTTTTGCAGATCGGCAAACTCCAAGATAGTCTTTTCCAAAATGATTTTCAATAAATGATTTTGCTTCTTCTTTTGCTTCGGGCGCTAATCGTGTTGAATCTGTACGAATATAAGTAACCAGCCCAATTTGTCCACGTCCTTCAATGGGTACTCCTTCATAAAGCTGCTGGGCGATTCTCATCGTTCTCTGAGTTGTAAAACCTAATGTTTTATAAGCAGTTTGTTGAAGTGTACTCGTTGTAAAAGGTAAAGGTGCTTTTTGGTTTCTCTTTTTTTTCTCAATATCTTTTACGATTAACTCAGGATTGGACAGCACCTTTTTTTCCAGACGTTCTGCCTCTACCTGATTTGGAATTGTAACACGTTTGCCATTTTCTGAATATAAACGTGCTGTGAAAACATCTGATTTTTCTTTCTTCACATCCAGATCAAAATTCCAGTATTCTACAGGAACAAATGCTTTAATTTCTTTTTCTCTATCTACGATGATCCGTGTAATTACTGACTGAACACGACCACCACTTAATCCCTTTTTTACTTTTTTCCATAAAAATGGACTAATTGAATAACCAACCAATCGGTCTAAAATTCTTCGGGCTTGTTGCGCATTTACCAGATCCATGTCGACTCCCCGAACATTGTTTAATGCTTCATTTACTGCTCTTTTTGTGATTTCATGAAATTCAATTCTACATTGACTGTCTGGTTCTATCCCTAGTGTATTGGCAACATGCCACGAAATTGCTTCACCTTCACGGTCAGGGTCAGTTGCCAATAATACGTGATCATTTTTTTTGGCATCTTTTTTGAGTTTTTTTAATAATTCACCCTTACCGCGTATTGTTATATAATCAGGTTCAAAATGATTCTCAACATCTATTCCTATCCGGCTCTTTGGAAGGTCTATTACGTGTCCCATCGTTGCCTGAACATCATAACCCCGCGGCAAATATTTTTTGATGGTCTTTGCCTTTGCCGGGGATTCAACAATAACTAATGTACTCACTTCATTACCTCAATACCCTTATTTTTGATCCATCCAGGCCTGGCCGACAGCCTTTGCAACACGTTCCGTAACCCGCTTATCAAAAGGACTCGGAATGATATATTCTTCATTTAGCTCGCTTTCTTTAATAATCCCGGCAATTGCATACGCGGCAGCAACTTTCATTTGTTCAGTGATGCGTTTTGCCCGTACATCCAAAGCACCGCGGAAAATTCCAGGAAAAGCCAAAACATTATTAATCTGATTTGGATAATCTGATCGGCCCGTTCCCATTATTTTAACTCCAGCTTCTTTTGCATCCTCAGGCATAATTTCTGGTGTAGGATTTGCCATTGCAAAAATAACAGGATTGGAATTCATAGAACGAACCATTTCCTTACTTACAATTTGGGGCGCTGAAACTCCAATAAAAACATCTGCCCCTTTCATTGCATCTGCTAAAGTTCCCCGTTTGTTATTATTATTAGAATGATCTGCCAGCCATTTCATGTAAGGATTTAAATTTCCACTGTCATTATTTAATATACCATTTTTATCACAAATAATAATATTCTTTACATTTAAGGACATTAACATTTTAGCAATGGCTGTCCCCGCAGAACCTGCTCCGTTAATAACCACAGTAATGCTTGTTAAATCTTTATTTAAAACTTTCATTGCATTAATCAGTCCTGACGAAACGACAACTGCCGTTCCATGTTGATCATCATGAAATACAGGAATATCCAAAGCCTTCTGAAGTTTTTCTTCAACTTCAAAGCATTTTGGTGCAGCAATATCTTCAAGATTAATTCCTCCAAAAGTTGGTGAAATACTAATTCCTGTTTGAATGATTGCCTCAGCATTTTGGGTGGACAGACAAATTGGGAAGGCATCAATATTACCAAACTCTTTAAATAAAATTGCCTTTCCCTCCATAACTGGCATGGCGGCCTTTCCTCCAATATTACCTAATCCTAAAACCGCAGAACCATCTGATAAAACAGCAACCAAATTTCCCTTTGCTGTATAACGATATATTTCTTCTTCATTTTTCGCAATCTTTCGGCAAGGCTCCGCAACACCCGGTGTATAAGCGATACTTAGATCATCTTGATTTTTCACAGACATCTTTGAGGTAATTGAAACTTTTCCCTTTGACTTTTCATGTGCTTTTAATGCTTCTTTATTATAATCCATTTTTCCTCCTGATTTTGTGTTGTCTAACCTTGTTCAAAAGCAAATTTAAGGCTTTATAAAACCAAATATTTTAGTTGAACTTTTCATTAAACGCTTTTTCGTCACCATTAAATAAATCCATATCTATGAATTGTTCATCGCCATCATATCCCTTTAAAATACCTCTCTGTGAATATTGCCAGAAAACCCACTGATGATCTCCACTGAGTTGTGGTTTCTGATTTGAGATATCGCATATCCATATCGGTATTTCACTAAAACTATTCGTCAGGTATTGATTATATGTTCTATAATTTGTATAAATAATTGGGGTCTGATTATATTTCTCTTTCAATATGGGAATAATTACATTAAGCATATTAGATACATCTGAAGTCGATGGTGGATTATCATTGTATTCATCATAAAGCTCAAAATCGATCACAGGTGGAAGACTATTTTTTGATACAGAAACGGTTTGTGTAAAAAATTCTGCTTGTTTTTTTGCATCTTCATCTAAATTAACAAACATATATGCGCCAACTTTTAGATGATTTTTTTTTGCCTCTTTCCAATTTTGATCAAAATAATCATCTTTATTGGAAGTCCCTTGCGTCGCTTTAATATAAGCAAAATATATACCTTGATCTGAAATGGCACTCCAATCTATGTCACCTTGATATTCTGAAACATCAACTCCTCTGATAACTTTTTCGTTTTCTGACAATAATTTTATTCCAATGATAACACCAATAATTATAATCAATACGATTATAATCGCAATAACTATTTTCAACTTGCTGTCAAAGAATCCTTTTACTCTATCCAAATCACTATACCCCTATTCTACATAATGCTTTAAAGTATAAACATCTATCCTTAATAAAACTTTATTTAAACACATGCTATAATAAGTAAATGAAATGAGGTGTTAAATATGCTTTGGATAAATAATATTGTTCCTTTTTCTTCAACACAACCGGAAATAAGTGAAAAAAAGAATCT
>JAQWCN010000103.1:1552-5844 GCA_028705955.1 Eubacteriaceae bacterium | reverse complement strand
GAGGTTAAATAATCATGATCTGTTTATCTATCATTTGATCAGGGTAAAAAAAGAACCCTCTTCATCGAACAAGAGGGTTTTAAAAACAAACATCGTGTTGTTTCCTAAACACTCTAAATCGGAGTATCTTAAGAAAAAAATCACTGCGCCGGTCTTCTGGCTTAACGATCTCATCCGGTTCCCTTCCCATCTTAGCGACAGTGGTATTAAACCGGCCTTTCGTATTACAGCTGCGATTACAGCGTGGGCCTCACACCCACTTCCCAAACGCACAGGATCATTTCATATTTAACTGTTTCTATTATAAATGAAAGCCGCCCCTTTGTCAATGACCTTGACCTGGTTCTGGCTTCGGTTTTACATTTGGTTGACAGCCTCCGTCATGACCTTGGCGATATCGTCATTAATGACCAAATCTGCCTGATTATCCGCCGATGTGGCCGATTTATTGATCAGCACCAAATGATTTCCCTGGAAATAATTAATCAGCCCGGCTGCCGGATAAACGATCAGGGACGTTCCGCCAATGATCAGCGTGTCCGCCTTTGAAATGGCCGCCACTGCCCCGTTGATTTCATCCGGATTCAGCGCTTCTTCATACAACACCACATCCGGTTTCACAATTCCGCCGCATTTTTCACACTTGGGAACCCCATCCGCTTCCATCACATATTTTTCGTCATAAAAAGCATGACACTGGGTACAATAATTGCGCAGCACTGAACCGTGAAGTTCAAAAACCACTTCACTCCCGGCCTTCTGGTGCAGACCATCAATATTCTGGGTGACCACCGCCTTCACCTTTCCCATTTTTTCCAGTTTGGCCAGCGCAATGTGGCAACCGTTGGGTTGGGCATCCGGATAAACCAGTTTTGCCTTGTAAAATTCAAAAAAATCTTCCGGGTAGTTGGCAAAATAACTGTGGGAAACCATTTCTTCCGGTGAAAACGTCCGGTTTAAATGCTGATTGTACAAACCACTGGCACTTCTAAAATCCGGAATACCTGAAGCAGTGGAAACACCGGCTCCCCCAAAAAACACAATATGATTGCTTTCCTTTAATATCTTAACCAATTCGTCAACTTGACTCATTCGATTTACACCTCCAAGCGCATGTTTTTCTTTTATTATAGCACGCTTTGCCCCGCCTGCCCTTTATCTTTTTATTAATTCTTAACGCTCCCCCATTTCTGAACCTTCCAGTATCTGCACAATTTTTTACTTTTCAATCGTGTTATAATAAAAATATGAGAATGGGAAAGCATTTTTTATTGGCTTTCCCCTATAACGGATTCAAAGGGAGGAATAATCATGTTATCTACAACCGTCAGTTACAATCCAGGGAAAAAAAT
Organism: Eubacteriaceae bacterium; assembly: GCA_028705955.1. Taxonomy (GTDB): domain Bacteria; phylum Bacillota; class Clostridia; order Eubacteriales; family Eubacteriaceae; genus JAQWCN01. The sequence goes on along the minus strand of JAQWCN010000103.1, from coordinate 4,492 downwards.
CCGGCGCATTTGCAGCCATCTTGGCCATGACTTCAACCTGCGCCGTCTCGATGGCGAAAACGTCATTACCTACGATTTAGGAAATGGCACCGTCAGCATTGCCACCGGCCTTGACAATATTGCCCCGGCCATTGACGCGACCATTACCATCTGGTCCAAAGACTCCGGTCTATCCCAGGGTTCTTTTTCTTTTAAGGGAACCGAAGACGAACTGGGTAAGAAATTGGCCAATCCATCAACTGAAGAAGAATAAGCGTCAATAAAAAAAGTAGCCGCTTCCCGCGACTACTTTTTAGTTTTCATTTTGAAGACCCGGCATTGCTGCCGGGCCTTTTTATTTCTTTTTTCTTATTTTCAAAGATTATCGTTTCGCAAAAGCAGTGGCTGTGCTTCCGGGAGCTGCGCTTCCCTTGGGTACCAACACAATTTGGATCCCTTCCAGCCGATAGCCGTAGCCGGCGCTTCCGGAGGATTCGCCATTTTTCGCCCAGCCCATCCAGCCGAAGTTTTCACAATGAACCCGATAGTAGACATCGTATTTCTGTGCCATGACGCCTGTCAGCTTGATCTGGATGGCTTCCAGCCGTTTGCCTTTACCAACGGTTCCAGATTGACTGCCATTGGCCTTCCAGTTGGTTTCCCAACCGTAATCCTGGACGTGGGTCTTATATTCGATGCTTCCGGTGTATTCCTGATTGCTCAGATTGATGTGGATACCTTCAAGCCGTAAACCCTGTCCGGTTGTTCCTGCAACACTGCCATCACTGACATTGGATTGCCAACCGATGTTTTCCACATGGGTATTGTACTGAACCATCGGGTGTTCATAAGCATTGGTCGTTGCCCCGTCATTGGCTGGTGCAGCGCCGCCTTTCTTGACCAGAACGATCTGGATAGCTTCCAGACGGTAACCATAGCCGGCGGTTCCGGCGTTTTCACCATTTTTCGCCCAGCCCATCCAGCCGATATTTTCGGCCTGGACCCGATAGTACACATCATAATTCTTTTCCATCTGTCCGGTAAGTTCAATCTTAATCGCTTCGAGACGAAGGCCCTTACCCTGGGTTCCGCTCATGCTGTCGTCGTAGTTCCAGTTACTTTCCCATCCCTGATTCTGGATATGGGTTTTATAACGGATGGATCCGGTGGTGTCTTTATTTTCCAGTTTAATCTGAATGCCTTCCAGCCGTTTTGATTGTCCAACCGTTCCACTGGTTTGTCCGTTACTCACATAATCCTGCCATCCATAATCCTGAACATGGGTTTTGTAAGACACGGTTGCCGTTGATGTGGATGTCGGTGTCGTTGGATTGGCCGGATTGACTGTTGTGGTCGGTGTCGGTGTTGTGGTCGGTGTCGGGGTTGCGGTTGGGGTTTCTGTTGTCGGCGTCGGTGTCGCCGGCTGTTCCACTGTCGGAACCGGTGTGTCTGTATTATTATTGCTATTGACTGTAATCTGACCGGTTACCGCTTCGGAGTTACCGCTTTGATTAAAACGATAGTAACGGTATCCCAACTGGCCGTTATCTGCCGGATACAGTCCGTAGATATAGGCGCTGTCTGCGTAATAGTTGCCCAGTTCACTGGATGTCAGGCTATATACTGTGGAACTGGTATGGTTGCTGGTGTTCAATTGTTTAATGGTCGTTCCCTGGCTGTAATATAAGGCATTATTGATATCCTGAACGCCGGAGATATTGCTGCCGGTTGTAATGACTTCACTGTTGTTGCCGGAAAAATCGGTTTCTGTTAAGTTCTGACCATTGGCGACATACCAGCTTCCGTCCAAATAACTCTGGGAATTGTTATTCTTACGCGGCATGTTGACATATTGATTGGAGGTCGCTGTAATTCCGGATGAATCCCATCCGCTGTGACCTGTGGCTGTGATTCCCGCATCGGTCTGGAGAATATTGCTATAGGAGACAAATCCTGCCAAATCTGCGGCGCCGCTTGCGCTGGTAACCTGAGGATCATCCCAGGTCGCATCAAGATGATACCAGGAGCCATTAATTTCAACCATGTTCCAGGCATGATTCATTCCGGTGCTGACAATTTCAAAGGAAGGAATGTTTTCTTCGCTCAACAGCAGGTCAATGCTTCGGGCGTAACCATCACAAACCCCTGTGCCGTCGACCAGCACTCCATAAGCGGTGTAGGCATCGTTACCATTGCTTGTTCCGTATACAGTGTGAAGAACCAGCCAGTCATGAATGGCCAAAACTTTTTCTTCATCGCTCATGCTGCTGTCAACACATTGCAGTGCAGTGGAGACTGCAGATTTCAGTTCGTTATAATGGGTGGTAAAGGTCGCCTGATCTTCTGCATAGTAGAAGTAAAGATTAACCACTTTGTTTGTGCTTTTATTGTAGGAATAAGAATAACTGAAGCTTGTCATGGCAGCGCTCAAATAGGGATCGCTGGCCAGTGCCTTTTTAATGGCAGCCGTAACGCCATCTTTTAATAATCCTGTACTGCTGACATCCAATTTAGCATCATGGTTTAACATCGCCTAGGCAATTTGTGCCGAGACATCAACCGCCTGAGTATCAAGGCCCTGGGTATTAAGAACACCCTGTTCGGTCTGACTGCTCTCCAGCGTGTCGGTATAATTCACAAAATTGGATGTGCTGTCCACCAAAGTCTTCTGATCAGAGGTCACTTCCTGGGGGGCTTCTTCTGCCCGGGCTGTCATCATCATGCCAAAAAGCAACAGCATCATTATGACCATAACTCCAAACATTTTTAAACTTTTTCGATTCGCATCCATTTTTTATCATCCTTTCCTTAAAAAACAAAAGAGGCTCACTCGTCGCATGGCAAGAAAACCTCTTTGTGTATCCATAAAGATTCCTGGGAATCTATACAATGGGCAACTGGCTGGCATTTTCCAAAATTGGAATTTAGCCCCTGAAGTTTTGCGTCACAATCTTTCGACTG
>JAQWCN010000103.1:0-1452 GCA_028705955.1 Eubacteriaceae bacterium | reverse complement strand
AATGGGCAACTGGCTGGCATTTTCCAAAATTGGAATTTAGCCCCTGAAGTTTTGCGTCACAATCTTTCGACTGTTTTGCCAAATATTCTTTTGTTTTTTAATTTTCAATTTTCCGGTTACATCTACATCTTTAAACTTGATCACAAACCGTTTGTTCTTTTTTTACAATCTCATTATACAACCATCCCCATGGGTTGTCAACTGCATCAATGTCATTTTATCGGTCATAAACCGCTGAAATGCGCTATTTAACTGGATCTTAGAATGATTTTAATTGTTTTATTTTCTTAATTTCTGCTCTTTGCTTTTACTCAAGGATATATTTCTTTTCTATTGTAAAGGAAACCATCCGCTTGGGCAGGCCTTATACGCAAATTGATCCAGTGCTATTCCACCTGAATATTCATGGCCTCTGCCTTTTTCAAAAACTGGGGGTGTGTCTTTTTCCAGGGCTCTGTCAACGTGCTGAGCGCGGGAAAATGCTCTACCAGCGACATTTAAACCCTTCCGGAATCACCCGCTCCATGGCCCGGTTAAAAACCGCCTGAGCCTCATCGACCTGCCGGAATCGAACCGGTCATGTTTAACCACCTGTGGCGGCATAAAAAAAACGCCCCGTCGGACGTTGTAAGTTCTTTCCGGCCAATTTATTAATGGCATAAACACCACTACAGGATATGCAAACTTATTTGTTGTGTATCCTATGGTGGTGTTTTTTGGTTCAAAATTGTTTAAAAGAATGAGCTAATATATTAGCTATAATAGACTTATTTTTGCTTTTCTAGCTAATATATTAGCTAGTTTTACAATTATTTTGTCTTGATTTTGGGCATGAAAAAAGTAGCCGCCAACTCTCCAATGTTACGGCTACTTTTTAGTTAAATAAGGGACCAACCGTTTATCGGCAGCGCCTTTTTATAGTTCTATAATATCACCTTTTTTCTTTTTTTCAACTATTTCTGTACAAATGCACCTGATGTCCTTCCCGGTGCTGCTCCCCCTTTCGGTACTAATACGATCTGGATGCCTTCCAGCCGATAGCTGAACCCGGCGCTCCCTGAGGATTCGCCGTTCTTTGCCCAGCCCATCCAGCCGAAGTTTTCACAATGCACCCGGTAGTAGACGTCGTATTTCTGTCCCACAACACCGGTTAGCTTGATCTGAATCGCTTCCAGACGTTTGGCTTGTCCGGATGTTCCGCTCATGGCTCCGTTGGCTTTCCAGTTGGTTTCCCAGCCGTAATCCTGAACATGGGTTTTGTACTGAATGCTCCCGGAGTAGAGGCTTTTAAGCTGATCACTGAGATCAACATGGATCCCTTCCAGTCTTAAAGACTGTCCGGTTGTCCCGGCCATGCCCCCGTCCATCGACTGATCCTGCCAACCGATGTTTTCAACATGGGTGTTATATTTAACCAGCGGGTACTGGAATGCTCCTGCGGTACTGCCAGGG
>JAQWCN010000102.1 GCA_028705955.1 Eubacteriaceae bacterium | reverse complement strand
CAAAAGCCGTGATGTCGAGATCAAACACAATCATAGACCAGACGTGACCGATCCGGTAATGATCCGGGTAAGGTAAAACGGCGAAAGGGGTGGCGGATTCTGGCGCAAACAATACCAGGGAAATGGCCGTGGCGTGACTGGATTGAACCGTAAAATTGACAGCGCCGGGCAGAGCTGTGGCGCCGGGCAAGTCAAACAGTCCGGAACGCACGCCGTAACCGGCAATGTGATCCATCGGAATCAATTTATTCAGCAGTGGCTTGTCTGGGGAAGCGTGGGATGGTGTCATGATAAAGACCTCCTGTTCTTTTGGGATAACGTACATCCTTTAATCAGATCTTTATTGTATCATAAATCCGGAGGCCTTGCCGGGAAAGCTAATCGCGGTTAACGATGTAAATGCCCAGAGAAACCAGAACCAGCGCGGCGATGCTCGAAAGTCCGGAAGCCTGGCCCTGTTCGCCAAGGAGCAGCGCCGAAAGCAAAAAGCCGGCGACCGGGTTCATAAAACCGTAGACCGATACGGTGGAAACCGGGTTGCGGGAAAGCAGCACAGACCACAGGGAATAGGCGATGGCAGACAGACACCCCAGATACAGCAGCATGGGAATGGCCCCGGGAAGGGCAGGCGCAACCCGGCCCCCCAGAGCGAGGCCAAAAACGGTGAGCATCACGCCCCCGGCAATAAACTGCCAGGCGCTTAACATGACGGGGTTGGCGTTCGCACTGAAACGCTTGATCAAATTAGAGGAGACGCCGGAGGCCAGGGCGGACAAAAGAATAAAACCATCCCCGGTCAAAGAGAAGCCGCCACTGACACCGCTTCCCGCGGCATTGATGACGATGACGCCGACAAAGCCCAGCAGGCAGCCGAAAAGTTTGAAAGCAGAGAGCTTTTCCTGGCGAAAGATAAAACAGGCCAGAAGAATGGCCCAGAACACATTGGTCGCGGTGATAATGGACGCTTTGACGCCGGTGGTGTGGGCGAGGCCCAGATAAAAGAACAGATACTGCAAAATGGTTTGGAACAGGCTTAAGGCGAAAATCGCAGGCAGATCTTTCTTCCGGGGAAGAAGGGGTTTTTCGATAATCACGCTGCCGATGATAAAATTGATGATACCGGCGAGAATAAAGCGGATGCCGGCAAAGACAATCTGGGAAGCCGCATCGTCCCCGGCGATGGCAAACAAGCGGTAACCGATTTTGATGCACGGAAAAGCGCTGCCCCACAAGGCACAGCAAACCATGGCCAGCAGGCAGATAACAACAGGATGAGTTAAAAGGGATGTGCGATCAGATGCCATAAGTCCTCCAAAACGTAATGCGGCAGAATTCACCTGCGGGAGCACAGGCAAAACTTCAATTCATTCTTATTGTAACATAAACCCGGGACAAACAATGAAAATGAACAAAAGAGCCGGGACCGGGCAAAAAAGGAGATGATCAGATGCATTGGCCAGACACCGTGGTATGGAATCCCTGGCACGGGTGCCATAAATATTCGGAGGGATGTGCCCATTGTTATATGTATCGCCGGGATGAATCCGTGGGGCAGGATCCGACGGTAGTGCGGCGAACCCGGGATTTTGATAAAATCCTCCGCCGGGACCGGGATGGTGATTTTAAAGTGAAACCCGGGACACTGGTCTACCTGTGTATGACGTCGGATTTTTTTGTAGAGGATGCGGATGCCTGGCGCCCGGAAATCTGGGAAATGATTCGCAGACGTCCGGATCTGGACATCATGATCATCACCAAACGGATCCTGCGGTTTTCGGATTGTGTGCCGGCAGACTGGGGGACGGGCTGGCCCCAGGTCGCCGTGACCTGCACGGTTGAAAATCAGCGGCAGTACAATGTCCGTTATCCGGTTTTCAGGGATTTGCCCATCGCCCACAAATGGCTGACCAGTGAACCGCTTTTGGGGCCGGTGACCATGACCGGGCTTAACGCCGGCATTGAAGGGCTGGTGGTGGGCGGTGAATCCGGAACCCGGGCCCGGCTTTGCCGTTACGACTGGGTGTTGGATCTGCGCAGGCAATGTGTGGTGGCGGGAGTCCCCTTTTATTTTAAACAGACAGGAGCCCGTTTTGAAAAAGATGGCCGGATCTACCGGATTCCCCGGCGGCTTCAGCACGAACAGGCCCGAAAAGCCGGAATTGATACCGAAAAATAATAAAAATTAATGACATTTTAATGGGAAATAGCGTATAATAAAAATATTATGACAGAAATGTGAAAGGAGGAAAACGGATGGCAAAATTATTGTATCAGGGACACAGCAGTTACCGGCTGACCGCAGATAACGGCCGGGTCGTCTATGTGGATCCTTATGCAGGTGCGGGCTATGACCGTCCGGCGGACTTGGTGTTGATTACCCACGAACATCCTGATCATTCAGATATCGCTCTGGTGCGCCAGAAACCGGATTGTGTCGTTCTGCGGGAAGCGGATATGCTGGTGGACGGCGAATACCAAACAAAGGAAGTCGACAGCATTACGATTCAGGCCGTTCCGGCGTACAATCTCAAACACGACAGGGATGCCAGTGTGGGATACGTCATTACCATTGACGGTGTGATTGTTTACGGTTCCGGGGACACCTCCACCACCAGCTGCATGGAAGATATTCTGCCTTTTGAACAGATCGACTACGCGCTTTTGTGTATCGACGGCGATCATAACATGAACGCTGAAGAAGCCAGCCATTGTGCGGAAATCCTTCACGCCCATCACGCGATCCCGATTCATATGAAGGCTGGTGCCTTGTTCGACGATGCACTGGCAGAGCAATTCACACCGGAAAACCGTTTGATTATGCGACCGGGAGAAGAAATCATCCTCCATCACGAATAAAGCATACAGAAGAAGAATAAAGGATAAAAACCCTCCAGTGCTTCACTGGAGGGTTTTTATATCAGCAGGAAGAATCTTTCAAGGTCATGATGGTATCAATTTGACCGGTGACGTGTTTTAAAATGGTGTCGGATTTTTCCAGCAGCCCCGGTGCGTTTAAAATATCGCCAAAGGTCTGAACCAACAGACCGTTGATGGCCTTGTAACGCTGAAGTGTGGCTGGATCCCCGGCTTCGGAAAGAGACCAGGTGGAAGCCATATGATCAAAAATATGATTGGTCAGCTGGCGCATTAAAGCCGCCAGATCCGCCACCTGGGGATGGCTGTAATCTGTATCCGCCTCATACACAGAGTGGTCGGAAATGTTGAGCCGGCCCGCAGCTTTCAGCTCTTCGTAACTGCGGCTCCCGGCCAGAATAATCTGATGATGATACAGCACGTTGACAGAAATTTCCAGGCGGTCCAGCAAATGGTTGCGGGTCAGAAAATCGAAATTAACCCGCAAATCTTCCAGGGTGGAATCCGGTTCAAACATGATAAACCCAACATTGGGCTCGATGCCGTTGGCCCTCAGGATGGCCAGAGCGGTTTCGTTCTGGGCCACGGTGGTATGTTTATTAAGACGGACAAGCACTTCTTCCCGGCCGGATTCCAGCCCCACAAGAATATTTTTCAGGCCGGCATCCACCAGGGCGGCGGTTGTTTCCTGATCGATATCGTTGGCCCGGGCCTCAATGCCAAAGGTGATGGGCCGCTGCTTCAGAAGGGCCGCCAGTTTAAGCACCCGCTTTTTCCCGGCTTCTCCCGGACCGTAAAAATTGGGATCGGTAAAGTAGAAATAACGGTGATCGGTCTGGGCAATAATCTGGTCGATTTCAGCGATAATGTTTTCCGGGCTGCGGCCCCGCCACCGGGGACAGCCGGAAGCATTGCCATAATACGGGTTAATATAACAAAAAGTACAATTGTTGTAACACCCCCGGCTGCCAAAAATATTCACTTCCCCGCCGGGATAGGTGCTGGCCTTGCGGATGGGAAAGGGCAGGGTGTCGAGATCAGAAACCAGGTTTCCAAATGACGAAGAAAAGCCGTCCGGGGTGCGGAAGGCCAGTCCCTGAAGGGTTTCGTAATGTTTTGGATCATTAGCCAGGGAGACCATTGTGAGCTCGTTTTCGCCTAACTGGGCCGAATCGATGGCAGGACACCGGGTTAATATCTCTTTCCAGGCAAAGGTGGGGTAGTACCCGTAGACCGTGACGTGTGCGATGCCATAACGTTGTTTCAGACGGGTGATCAGGGTAAAAAGTTCATGATTGTCCTCCCAGTTATAAACCAGGTGAACACCAAGAATTTCCGGTTTAAATGCAGCGACTTCATCCGCGATGGCCGTGTAATCCAAATGTTCCATATAGCCTTCCACCAGGTCGACACAGTGACCGGCCTGCAGCAGACAGGCGGCCAGATAGCCGGAGTTTAAGCAGGAGGCCAGGGTGGTGTTGGCGATATCGTTTTGCCGGTCCCCGGAAGGCTTCCGGGGATGTTCCAGGAGTAAAATTTTCATAATACCTTTCCTTCTCCCGCCAATGGATTGTTCCACATGGCGATGTTTTGTTTTTGATGATAAACTTCCAATTCATAACGCAGGGTCCGGAAAGCCGGCGGATCGTAAAAGACCGGATAGAGCAGATCGGTCTGGGGTGAGATCGTGCCGTCGGCCAGGGCGAGCTTTTCAATGGCGGTCCGGGGCATAATCCGGATCAGGTTAAGGACCAGGGTGCCGATGCTTTTGGAACCCCGGTGAATGCGGTAAATGGCATCGATCATTTCTTTGGATGCCGCTACCGTTGCTTCCGATTCCCCGGGGACATTGACCAGGTAATGGTACACTGTGGTGATGCCAATATCAGACAAAATCCCGGCGGTGCGCAGAATATCCCCGGTTTTCAAATGTTTGTGTAAGGTATCCAGATGCTGCTGACACAGACCGTCCGGGGACAGGGAGAAACATTCACACCCGGACCGGGCGTACAGTCTGGCGTTTTCTGGGGTGAACAGATCTTCCCTGAAAAAGCCGCTCCATTTGATGTTCACGTTCCGGCGCAGCAACTCTTCGCAGATAGCGTCAAGCTGGGCAGAGGGATAGTTGACGATTGAATCGGTGAAGTGAATGCGGGAGATCCCGTAGGTTTTTTTGAGAAAGACAATTTCGTCCACCACAGCCTTTGGATCCCGGCAGCGCATGCAAGGCCCCTGAAGCAACGGGTAGGAGCAGTAGCCGCAGTGGTAGCAGCAGCCCCGTTTGGCTTCGACCCCAATGCTCTCCACGTAATGGTTGACGGCCAGGTAAGGCCGGGGATCCAGAAGATCGCGGTCCGGGACAGAATAACGGCCCATGTCATAATCCCCGGTGGGGGGCGTCAGCCGGATTCTGCCGTCAACCCGGCAAATGATTCCCGGGATTTCCGGCGGCGCTTCAAGATGGTCAAGAAGGGGCAGAATGTTGTTCTCAGCTTCACCGGCGATTCCGCAGGTGATCTGGGGATAGTCGGACATTATGCGTTCGGGAAACAGGGAAAAACCGGTTCCCCCGGCGAGAAGCGGTGTATCCGGAGCCGCCTGCTTAATAAAATCCAGGGTGATGGCAAAGGGAACCATTAAAGAAGTGGTCCGGTTGCCCAGAGGATCCAAATTGCGCAGAGAGATGCCCAGAATATCCGGCTGTTGGGTTTTAATCCGGGTGATAAGCTCGCCGTAAGGATTATCGGACATATTCATATCAAAAATTGAAACGGCGTATTGGGCGCTGCTATTGATAATGGAAGCCAGGGTCACAATGCCGATGGGATAAACCCGTTCAATGGCCATTCCTTCCATGGAAATGGCCTGAATGAGCAGTATTTTTTTCTTTTTCATTAAGAGGATTCTTTCATGTTTTTATAATAAGTCAATTGGAACCGGGGACAAATATCCGGGTCATTCCAATAGCAACAGGGCGTAATATTTAATCACTTCGCCCTTTGCTTTAAGCGTATGAAGGGTTTCCCCGGCCTTGCGGAC
>JAQWCN010000101.1 GCA_028705955.1 Eubacteriaceae bacterium | reverse complement strand
AACCTTTTGAACGATTATAATGATCAGAATGCATACAAAACCTCCTGTTTCGATAAATAAATAAAATCTATAATCAGTATACCATATTAATGTTTGCGAATCATTGAAGGAAGACTTAAAATGATGCTCAGTTTATGATATAATAATAAAAATTCTTGAATTTGAAAGATAGGAGAGTGACAAAAGCCATGTCGCCTTTTTTAGGACTTGTATATCTGGGAATACTGATTGTTGCGGTTGTTATCGTGGTTACTGTTGTCCGGAAGAAAACCATCGGACAAAACAAAATCATCGATGAAGAACCGGAGCCGGATCTCTTTCAGGTTGAGGTTATGCCGGAAAGTAAAGATAAAAAATTGGACCTCGCCGATATAAAACTGGAACAAACCATTGGAAAATTGCAGGATAAGGAATGTGAAACGTTTGTGGACACCTATATGCCAACGTCAGATGGAGGAACACGTGTGATTCATTTGATGATGCTGCATCAAACCGGATTTTATCTTTTTCAATCCCTTCAGATGCAGGGGTGGATTATTGGCAGCGAAGACAGCCGGTGGTGGACACGATTTACATCGCCGGAGAAGAAAAATTATTTTGACAATCCAATTTGGCGTATGGATGAGGACATTCAGGCCATGATTGATTTTTTTCCTAAAACAAAGCGGGACTTTTTCCATCCGTTTATTGTTGTGGATGATGCGTGTGAATTACGGGACATAAAGCTTTCCAGTGATGTGCAGGTCATCAATCAGGCCTCTTTTGAAACGACGTTAAAAACAATGTTGGATGATGCGGAAACGGTGCTCTCAAAAGGAAATCTCGCCCAATTATCCCGGGTTCTGGCGGTGATGCAAAATGGCGCAGGATTGGAACAGCGACTTTTGGATCTTAAACGCAGCATGAAAGAGGAAAGTGAACGTAAGCGAATTCTGCGGGAAGCCAGTATAAAAGAAGCGGAAGACCGAAAAAAAATTGAAGAAAAGCGAATCGAATTGGCCCAGACGAAAGTTATCAATCCGGTTGTACGCCCGGAAGATCGTTTTACAAGAGCGGAATTGGCCTTGCGCGATGCATTGGTTTTATGGCGCGAACAGGAAGCAGGCTCTCAGGGAATTAAACCACAGCGTATTTTTGATAACCGGGCGCTTGATGCCATTGTGGATATGAAGCCCCAGACCGTTCAACAATTGCGAACCATACCGGGTTTTGACGCAGCAAAATGTAATCAGTACGGATATTCCATTCTCAATATGATCAGGCATTCACCGTGATTAAATGATCTTTGAGCAGTAAGGCGGCTGTCATTTAGATGTCATTGTAAGATGGCATCTTTCTTAATTTTTTGATAAAAAAACAAAAAGATCTTGATTGTCAAAAAGAGTATGTTATAATTCAATTATTCCAAGTGGAATACTAGAAAATAAAAAAGGAGACAAAAATGCGGCTTTCAACAAAAGGACAGTATGGCGTTTTGGCAATGTATGAACTGGCAAAACGATATGGCGAAGGTCCGGTGTCAATTAAAGAAATTGCCGAGAGTCAAACTTTTTCGGATGCGTATCTGGAGCAATTGTTCGCATCATTAAAGAAGGCGGGACTCATCCGGAGCCTTCGGGGAGCGCATGGTGGTTATCAGCTGTCCCGGGAGCCGTCTCAAATATCCATCCGACAAATTATTGATGCTTTGGAAGGCCCCATAGAGTTTTCGGCCTGTGTCGGTGGACCGGAAGGGTACATTTGTAAAAAATCCGATGCCTGTGTGACCCGGGAACTTTGGAAGGAAATACAAGAGAGTATCAATGCCATCATTGATAACCGTTCCCTGGCGGATTTGGTTGAACAAGGAAGGAGAAAACAACAATGAAGAGAATATATTTGGATAATGCAGCAACGACACCAGTAGATGAACGTGTCCTTAAGGAAATGCTTCCTTATTTTTGCGAAAAATTTGGGAATCCTTCGGCGGTTTACACCGAAGCCCACGAAGCAAAATTTGCCATTGAGGCAGCGCGGTTACAGGTGGCAAAAGCCATCAATGCAGATCCCAAGGATGTTTATTTTACCTCCGGCGGGTCAGAATCAGATAATTGGGCATTAAAAGGGGTTGCTTTTAAAAATAGAGCAAAAGGAAATCATATTATTACCACAGCGATCGAACATCATGCGATTTTGCATACTTGTGAGTTTTTGGAAAAAGAAGGCTTTGACATTACATATCTGCCAGTTGACGATCAGGGACTCATTTCCCTGGATGATCTAAAGGCGGCGATTCGGGACGATACGATTTTGGTGTCGGTGATGTTTGCCAATAATGAAATAGGAACCATTGAGCCAATAGAGGCGATCGCAAATGTCGTTAAAGAAAAAGGCATTATTTTCCATTCCGATGCAGTTCAGGCACTGGGGAATATTCCTATTGATGTCAAAAAACTTAACGTGGATATGATGTCTTTTTCCAGTCATAAAATTTATGGTCCCAAAGGGGTCGGCGCACTTTACATCAGGAAGGGTGTTCCTATTGAACCTTTGATTCATGGAGGGGCACAGGAACGCCGCCGCCGGGCAAGCACAGAAAATGTGGCTGGAATTGTAGGTTTTGGAAAAGCGGCCGAAATTGCCAGTGAAGAACTGGAAGATAATATGGCGCATCTCAAGGCGTTGCGGGATGCGTTGATCAAAGGTGTTTTAGGAAAAATCCCCCAGGTCCGTCTTAACGGGCATCCGGTCAAGCGTTTGCCTGGCAATGCGAATTTTTGTTTTGATTATATAGAAGGGGAATCCATTTTATTAAGTCTGGATTTAATTGGAGTTGCGGGTTCCAGTGGATCGGCTTGTACATCAGGATCCCTTGATCCGTCCCATGTTTTACTGGCGATTGGGTTGCCAGCCGGGGTGGCCCATGGATCTCTCAGACTGACCATCGGACGGCATACAACGATGGATGAGATTCATTATGTAGTGGATAACCTGGTTGAAATTATTGAACGCTTGCGGAAAATGTCACCCATCGATGCGCAGTCACCCATCGATGACGCGGTTTATCATCATTAATAAATAAAGGAGGCCCTTAAAATGATGGAATATACAGATAAAGTGATGCATGAATTTCAGAATCCCAAAAATGTTGGAGAAATTCCGGATGCCGATGGCATTGGCGAAGTGGGAAGTCCTGCTTGTGGCGATATCATGCGGATGTATTTAAAAATATCGGATGATGGGATCGTAGAAGATGCCAAATTTAAAACCTTTGGATGTGGTGCAGCCATTGCTACCAGTTCAAAAGCGACAGAAATGATTAAAGGACGGACGGTTGAAGAAGCTGCAAAACTGACCAATTCCGAAGTGGTTGAAGAATTGGATGGACTGCCGACGGAAAAGATACACTGTTCGGTTTTAGCGGCCCAGGCCATCGGTGCAGCGATTGAAGATTATCATAAACGTAAAGGCGATCATTCTAAACAACAATAACCAGTTGACCCGGTAAAACCGGGTCTTTTTTATTTATGAAAGAATGTGTCACTGAACGATCGGGAGTTGTGATATAATAAAAAAAAACGAGGAGAGAAAAATGCGTGCGAGTTTATTATTGAATATGCGGGTAGAGAGTAAAGATGGCCAGCATTTTTTTGGTTTGATTAAAGACTTGAGAATCCGTGACGGAGTAGTGGAAACGGCAGTTATTTCCCGGGGAAGTTTGTTCAGTAAGGCAATTTATTTTGATATTCATCATGCTGTTTTTGAGGACATTGATTCCCTTCATCTGGATGATGACGCGGTCCTTCAAAGAGTTCCGGTCAAGACATTTAATAAGAGGATAGAGGGAACGCACTCTTTGTATAAATTGAAGGTATATGATAATGAGAACAGAAAAATCGGTCATCTTGCAGACGCCACGATAGGAAAGAAGCTGCAGGTTCTTGAGTATGAAATATCCAGAAGTTTTTTTGATGACCTTGATCATGGCTTTGCATTGATTCCCGCCGAAAAACTGCAGTATAAAGCGGGAGCACTTTACTACCACGATCTGTTTAATCGAATCCCGGAAACGGGAAGGGAAGGTGGCATTGTTAAAAAGATGCTCGGAAAGGACCGTCATGAAACTTTCAACGAATAAAAAACGGCTTTTGGTCACGAATTGTATTGTTCTTGCTATTCTTTTGGTTTTGGCTATTTTGATATGGCCGACCTTTGCGGGAATGTTTATGCCTTTCTTTCTGGCAATTATTTTTGCATATCTGTTAAATCCGCTGGTTCGCATGATGGAACGGAGGGGAATGCGTCGGGGATTAGCCGTGACACTTGTTGTGCTGGGTGTATTAATTTTAATTATTCTGGCATTTATGAGTTTTGTTCCCAGCTTGGTAGGATCGATTGGATCCATGCTTTCCAATCTGCCAAGTATGATGGGACAAATCGGAAATATTGCAGAAAAAATACAAAAACTGATTGAACAGTATAATGCCATGGGACTTTCCGGTTATTTTGATCTCAACGGGACATTGAGCAAAATCGGTATGGCGATTGGCACGGCTTTGCAGGATGTTTCCAATGCGATTCTGGCGAACTCGGGTCAGCTGATGGATGTGGTCATTATTCCTTTGGTCATGATTATGCTGCTCATGGGTAAAGAAATTTTTTCAGAGGCACTGATGTATGTCGTGCCCATGAATGCGCGATTAATTGTTCATAAAATGTTTTGTGATATTGATCAGGTCATTGGCGGTTTTATTCGCGGCCAGGGTTTGATGAGTATTATTGCAGGAATTGCAACGGGGATTGCCGCAGGCTTTATCGGGGTGCCTTATGCACCTGTTGTTGGCGTGATTGCCGGTGTGACGACGATGATTCCATACTTTGGTCCTGCAGTTGGAATGATTATCATTTGTGTAATGGCCATTTTGGCAGGATTTAAACAGATGGTGCTCATGTTGATCGTCATGGCGGTTATTCAGGTGGTCGCCGGCAATGTACTGGCACCGGCGCTGATGTCAGGGGATGTGGGCCTGCATCCGGTTATCATTATCTTTTCCATCTTTTTCTTCGGCGCTTGTTTTGGCGGATTGGGAATGATTTTGGCTGTTCCATTGATGGGGACGCTGAAAGTCATTGCCAATTATATCGTCGCGGCTTTTGGCAGCAGTGTAGAAGAAGCGTCGGAACCCGGAGAAAAAACAATTGAAGAAGAGCAGCTTAAAAAGGAACTCCTTTAGGCATTGACATTTTAAATGAGTTTGTTATAATTAATTCATTATTTAAACAATGTAATGCAATGAAAATGATCAGCTGTTCAATGTTTATCGCAGAGAAGAAGTCAAACGGTGAGAGCTTCTATAGACAACACAGTATGCCACATTTTCGCTCCGCCAGTTAAATTCATAAGCTGAAGAGTAACTGACGGCGGTTTATACCGTTATCTGAAGAGAGAGCGCTTTTGCGCTAAATTGGGTGGTACCGCGGAATAATATGCTCCGTCCCTTTGGGATGGAGTTTTTTTATTTGCATGATTTTAAGGATCAATTGATGAGAAAGGATTGTTTATGAAAGCACTAGGATTAAATGAGATTCGAGAAAAATATTTGGCATTTTTTGAAACAAAGGGACATTTAAGGCTTAAAAGTTTCCCACTGATTCCTATCAATGATAAGAGTTTATTATTGATCAACTCTGGGATGGCACCAATGAAAGCTTTTTTTACAGGGGATGAAATTCCGCCCCGCAAGCGGGTAACAACCTGTCAAAAATGTATTCGGACACCGGATATCGAAAATGTAGGGAAAACGGCCCGCCATGGGACTTTCTTTGAAATGCTTGGAAATTTTTCGTTTGGGGACTATTTTAAAAAAGAAGTCATTCCCTGGGCCTGGGAATTTTGTACAAAAGTAATGGAGCTGGATCCGGAAAAATTGTACGTCACGGTTTATCTGGATGATGATGAAGCTTATAACTTAT
>JAQWCN010000100.1 GCA_028705955.1 Eubacteriaceae bacterium | reverse complement strand
GACGCTTCTTCAAAGGTGAGCATATCGCTTAAGCAGCGGCAGGAAGATTCGGCCAGATGCATGGCGACGGCGCCGCCGGTGCCTTCGCCGAGGCGGAAATTCAAATTCAGCAGCGGTTTCATTCCCAGCGTCTTCCACATCAGCTGATGCCCCGGTTCTTCGGACTGATGGGCGGCGATCATGTAGTCCACGCTGTCCGGACACAGGGTTTTGGCGATCAAAGCCCCGGCGGTGGAGATGAACCCGTCAACCATGATCGGCGTTTTGTTGTAGGCTGCACCGAGAATGGTTCCGGCGATGCCGGCGATATCGTAGCCCCCGACCTTGGACAAAACATCCAGCCCGTCGTTGGGATCCGGACGGTTGATCGAGATGGCGTCTTTGATGACCTGGATTTTATTGCGCAGGCCTTCGTTGTCAACCCCGGTGCCTCTCCCGGTGACCGCGGTGACCGGATAGTCGCCAATGACGGCTAAAATGGCTGAGCTGGGGGTGGTGTTGCCGATGCCCAGTTCCCCGGTTCCCAAAAGTTTCACACCATCCTGGTTGATGGCCTGATCGGCAACGGCAATCCCCGCTTCCAGAGCGGCAGTGGCCTGTTCACGCGTCATGGCCGGACCCTTGCGCATATCTTCGCTGCCGTGGGCAATTTTACAGTCGACCATGCCCTGGGCCACCAATTCCGGAAGGTCCACTTTGATGCCCATGTCCACCAGACGCACAGTGGCGCCGGAGGCCTTGGAAAGCACGTTGACCCCGGCTCCGCCAAGGAGAATGTTTTTGGCCATTTCAATGGTGACGGACTGGGGAAAAGCCGAAACCCCTTCGTCGGCAACCCCGTGGTCCGCCGCCATGGTCAGCACCATTTTTTTACTGACATCCGGATGAATCGTCCGCTGAATCCCGGACAGTTTGACCCCGAGATCCAAAATACGGCCCAGGGCCCAGGGCGGAATGGCCAGCTCGTTCACATGGGCAACGGATTTCGATTCCCATTTGGGGTCGCTGGGTTCAATGCTGGTAATAACGTGATCCAAAGTTAATGTTGACATAATCGTTCCCTTTCTTTATAGATTAATGATGTGTAAATACAATTCAGGATGGGGTTAATGTTCAGGCCAGGCCGAAGAATTCCGCAGCGACATCGGCCGGACATTTGGCATCCCCGCAGGCGGCACAGTGGTTGTGGTCCGGTTCCTTTGCCATCTTTTCCCGGACGACACCGGGGACCAGGCTGTTGGCAATTTGTGCTTCGGGATCCCGGGCGACTCTTGCCCTGGACATGGCCAGGGAGCGGTTCCAGGACGGGCCGCCCCGGCGCAGCATATTGGCGCAATCCGCGGCGATACGGGTTGTCCGCACACCCATGCGCACATCGTCTTCGTTGGGAAGGCCCAGATGTTCGGCCGGGGTGAGGTAACACAGAAAATCGGCACCGTGCATTCCGGCAAAAGCGCCGCCAATGGCTCCGGTAATGTTATCGTAGCCGGGGGCCACGTCGGTGGCTAAAAAGCCCAGAATATAATACGGAACATTGTGACACAGTCGTTTTTGCATCTGCATGGTGGTCGCGATCTGGTTGAGCGGCACGTGGCCCGGCCCTTCGATCATCACCTGCACGCCGGCGTCCAGTGCCCGTTTGGCCAGTTCCCCGGCAACCATCAGCCCTTGCATCTGGGCGGCATCCAGAGAGTCGGCGTTGCAGCCGGGACGGATGGCGTCGCCGATGGACAGCACCGTGTCGGTCGCCTTTAAGATTTCGAGCAAGCGGTCAAATTCTTCATAGAGGGGATTTTCCTTTTGATTGTGGAACATCCAGGCTGTGAGGAAAGAGCCGCCCCGGCTGACCACGTCGGTGGTCCGGCTGGTCTTGCGCAGGGTGTTTAAAACCTGCCAGTTGAGGGCGGAGTGGATCGCCATAAAATCCATGCCTTCCTGACATTGTTTTTCCAGGGTGTTAAACAGTTCGTCCGAGGTCATGCCCACCATGGAGCCGTGTTTGGCGATGGCTTCCACACTGGCCTGGTACACGGGCACACACCCGGCGGCGATATTGGAGATGTCCAGGGACTGCTTGCGCATCCCGTCGATATCGTCCCCGGTGGAGAGATCCATAAAAGCGTTGGCGCCGCATTCTTCCAGCAGGCGCAACTTTCTGGCTTCCATCGCTTTATCGTTCCGGTCCGAGGAGGTGCCCATCAAACCGTTGACCTTGATATCCAAACCGGTTCCGATACCGCAGATTTTTTCCCGGTCCCGGTATTTGTTCTTGGGAATAACAATGCGGCCCGCAGCCACACCTTCCCGGACAAATTCAGGTGTGACCCCTTCAAGGACGGCCACTTTTTCCATTTCTTCTGTAATTCTGCCAGCTCTGGCTTCCAGTGCTTGTGTTGTCATGATCTTATGCCCCCTGTTCCTGGTCTTTATCATTTCTCAGATATTTTTCGACGATACGCATCGCGCAGTATTTTCCGCACATGGTGCATTCCGATGTAAAATTGGTACTGCGTTCCCGCCACATGCGTTCCGCGGCTTCGGGATCGATGGCCATCTTAAACTGTTTGGGGAAATTCATTTCCCGGCGGGCGACGGACATATCGTGGTCCCATTTGAGTGCAGCGGGATGGCCTTTGGCCACATCCCCGGCGTGTCCGGCAATCCGGGACGCCATGACACCCTGGTACACATCGTCGGCACTGGGCATTCCGATGTGTTCGGCCGGCGTAACGTAGCACAGAAAATCTGCACCGGCATAAGCGGCGACAGCACCGCCAATGGCCGAGGTGATGTGATCAAACCCGGCGGCGGCATCGGTGGGTAAGCAGCCAAAGACAAAGTAGGGAGCTCCGTGACAGAGTTTCTTTTCCAGCTGAACCGTGCAGGCAATTTCGTCCAGCGCCACATGGCCCGGACCTTTAACCATTACCTGGACACCGGCTTCCCGGGCCCGGCGCACCAGCGTGCCGATCAGCACCAGTTCTTCCACCTGGGCGGCGTCGAGGGAATCGGCCACAGCGCCGGGGCGCATGCCGTCAGCAAAACTCAGGACGACATCGTATTTGTGACAAATGGCAAGGACCTGATCAAAATGGGTGTACAGTGGATTTTCGGTCTGATTGTGAACCATCCAGCCGATGAGGTGGCTGCCGCCGTAACTCACCAGGGGATCAATGCGGCCTTCTTCTTTGGCCCGGGTGATGATGCGCAGGGTTGTGGCCGGGTGCATGGCTAAAAAGCTGACCCCCTGGGCGGCCTGGCGTTTGATCATGGCCAGCATATCGTCGGCGGTCATATCCAGTGCAGTCCCGTATTTTTGTGCGGCTTCCGCAAGGGTTTCATACATCGGCAGTGTGCCGACCGGGCAGGTAACAGTGGCGAGCACGTGTTCGCGCATGGCTTCGATGGGGCCCCGGACCGACAGATCCATAATGGTATCGGTGTGGGCTTTAAGAGCGGCGTCGATTTTAGCCATTTCGCCGTCGATGCTGTCCGTTTCTTCGTACATGCCGACACTGGCACTGATTTTGGTAAACAATCCCTTACCGACGGCAACAGGGTTGCATTTTTCCCGGGAACTGTGAAGAACGACGATGGTGCCGTCTACCATTCCCTGACGGATGAATTCGGGATCGACGCCTTCGTGATCGGCGACGATACGCATTTCTTTGGTGATTTCACCACTGCGGGCTTTTTCCAATAATGTCATGATAACACTCCTTTAATTGTAATGGGGTCTGTGGAAATTTTCCAAAGAAAAAAGTCCACAGCCGAATAAATGGATTCGGCCATGAACTTTACCGTCATTCATAGTTGCCCCGGTTCAGGCAGGTCTCCTGGCTTGCGGGTTGCCTCGGCAGACGCCTTCCCGCCGCCGATATGTCGGGGACAGTGACGTATTGTCTGCCAATACCGCTTACAGTGATGGGTTCGCCCAGGAATTCAACCTGGTTCCCTATTCTCCCTTTCGGGCACCTGAAACGAAATCATTGATTGGTTGCATTATAAGCGTTTCAGACAAAATGTGCAAGGGGAGATTTTTTGCCCGAAAAGATAAAAACTGGAAATCTTTCCCGGAAAAGGAATAATGAAAAGCATTTTACCCCATTTGGAGAATGTGATATAATCAAACTATTCTAAGGCGAAACGAACAGATGAGGAGGACAGAAGATGAACGAGCCCAAAAAAAATCTGAGAATTGGCGATATCCTGGTGGGTGAGCACATCATCACGGAAGCGCAGTTAAAAGAGGCACTGGCCTATCAGAAAGTTGACCGGAGCAAGCGGCTCGGGGCCATTCTGATCGAATCCGGCTACGTTACAGAGGATCAAATGCTAACGGCGCTGGCCCAGCGCCTGGACCTCAAGCTGATCCACATGAATGATATCGCCGTGGATAATACGGCGGCGGGGCTGATCCCCAGAAATATCGCAGAAAAATACACCGTCATTCCCATTGCGGAAAAAGAAGGCCATCTGCTGACCGCAGTCAACGATCCCCTGGACTTTTACGCCCAGGAAGATTTGCGGCTGATCACCGGCAAGAACATTGATATCGTTCTGGCCACCCGGGAAGAAATTCTCAAGAGCATTGACAACAGCTACTCCGAAATCGAGGCCAAAAAAGCCGCCAACGAAGCCAACATTGCGGTAGAGGACGAAGCGTCGGTCTCCATGGTCGAAGAACTGGATACGGAAAACGGCGACGCTCCTGTCGTTAACCTCATCAATTCCATTTTGATCAAAGGCTATAACGCCGGCGCCAGCGATATTCACATCGAACCCTTTGAAGGCAAAACCGTCGTGCGGATCCGGGTCGACGGAATGATTGTTCCGTACCTTAATCTGGCCGCGGCCCTGCACCAGAGCATTATCGCCCGGATCAAGATCATGTCGAGTCTGGATATCGCCGAACGGCGGATTCCCCAGGACGGTCATTTCCGGGTAAGAATCAAGGGAACCGAAATGAATATCCGGACCTCCCTGATCCCCACGGTCTACGGCGAAAAAGCCGTGCTCCGGTTTCTGTCCATCAACACCGCCCTTGACCATTCCGGGGCCTTTGGCATGAACGAAGTCAACTACAACCGGATGATGGATATATTAAGAAGTCCCCACGGCATTATCTACATGACCGGCCCAACCGGAAGCGGGAAAACGACAACCCTGTACATGATTCTGGAAATGCTGGCCAAAAAAAATGTAAATATCGCGACCATCGAAGACCCGGTGGAACGGAACATTGACGGCATCAACCAGACCCAGGTTAACGCCCAGGCCGGGCTGACCTTTGAATCCGGCCTCCGCTCCCTGCTGCGTCAGGATCCCGATATTATTATGGTCGGGGAAACCCGGGACAACGAAACGGCGGACATTGCCGTGCGGGCCGCCATCACCGGCCATCTGGTACTGTCGACCCTCCATACCAACGACGCCGTCTCCTCCTACGTGAGACTGGTGGACATGGGGGTGGAACCCTACATGGTCGCCAACTCCCTGACCGGACTGGTGGCCCAGCGTCTCGTCAAAAAAATCTGCCCCAATTGTAAAGAAGCGTATCAGCCCACCCAGGCAGAATGCGATATTTTAGGGACAGACGTCAAAACCCTGTACCGGGGCAAAGGCTGCAACCAGTGCAATCACACCGGGTATAAAGGCCGGACGGCTGTTCATGAAATTTTAACCATCGACCGCGCCCTCCGGGCCATGATATCCAGAAACGAACCCGTCGATGTGGTTTACGATTATGTCGAAAAAAATAATAAAATCACCTACCTGCGCCAGAGCCTGATTGATCTGGTCATCCAGGGCGTCACTTCCATCGACGAACTGCTGAAAGTGACCTACTATGTGCAATAAGAAAGCGAGGATCCATGATGCCAGACATTAACGAACTCATTGATTTTGGACGGGCCAACGACTGCTCAGATATCCACCTGACCGCCGACCTCAACCCCGTATTTCGG
>JAQWCN010000099.1 GCA_028705955.1 Eubacteriaceae bacterium | reverse complement strand
TTCCAGTCATCACCTTTTTGGTATCGGTGACGTAGGCATTCTGATCGCCGTCTTTCACTTCTACGGTTTGCCCGGCCGTTACCGTCACGGTAAAACGCGTTGCGTTGAGGTCGTAGCCTTCCGGCGCTGTTGTTTCCTTAACGTAATAGGTTCCAGCGGTCAGCGCTTCCGATGTTCCGGTTCCGTCATCCCCGGTCGTCATTGTCCCCGCCGTTGTGGTGCAGGCTTCGTCCGTGTAGATGGTGAACACTGCGCCCTTTAACACTGTTGCCGGGGTGGCTGCGTCCACTTTTTTGACCTTGATATTTCCGGTTGTTACTTTTTTGGTGTTCACAAAATCAGCCCCGGTAATATTTCCGCCCTGACCAGCGACGCCTTCTGCGGTATTATTTGCATTGGTATACCCTTCCGGAACGGTTTCCACAACCCGATAGGTTCCATCCTTCGGCAAATTGGCAATTGTGTAGGACCATTGATTATTCGCGTCATCCTTAACCCAATTAACCGTGGGCTGAGGGGTTACATCCACCCAATCGTTCCCCACTTTTTTTTGCACCGTCAGGGTGATACTATCCGGGCGGTCAGAAGTTGAATCTCCGGTCCATGTCTTATTCCCGCTTATTGTAATGGTTCCGCCCAGAGGCAAGGTTCCCATAAAATCGTTACGATGGGATTCTGCTGTAATCACAACATCATTGGCAATCACACTGCCATCGAGATTCTGATTCAGGGAAACCGCTGCGTTTGGAGCCAGAATTGAAGCGATGGTCCTGGCATTCAAATTAAAAGATCCGTTATAAACCGCTTCAGCACTTCCGGAATTATTATAGAAATTTAATAAAACACGGCCGTATTCCCATGTCGTTCTTTCCTGATTATTCAACACTGTGTTGCCATCATAAAAAAGAATTTGCGGCAAATTATCCAATGTATTACTGGACGCCTTGGACATATCGATATTAATGATCAGACATCCTGTTGAATTCTTGGTAAAGCCCTTAACGCCAATCGCTAATCCCGAGCCCATTTTGACTTGGGATAAATCCAGTTGATACACATTGGCCGCACTATCATCGGTTACCGTGATCGACTGATTGTTCTGATCCGAAAAATCACCTGTAACCCCTGTGGTCGTTTGTAATTTGGCCAGATCCTGATTGATTTGAGTCGCCTGCGTTTTGACTGCCCCTACATCGATAAAGGCCGGACCGTTTTCCTGTTCCTGATAAATGGTTTTCGGTTTTGACATTTTTGTTCCATTGATTCCAAAACATCCTCCATTATCCATAACGGAAACGGTTGTCCCTGAACCGGTTGAAAAATAGCTTGCATCTGTTGATGCATAGGTTTCGCCCGCTTGCTGAACCGTATTTGCATAGGATACTTCCCCTTCTATGCCGTTGGTTCCCATATTGCTGCCATAATACAAATTATTGGTCAGGATATTGCCATTGGTATGGGCATTGTTATGAATACTGTTGAAACCAACAATGGCAAAATTGCCGGCAATCCCCAATGCTCTGTCACTGTAATAATACGGTTCCGCCAGGGATGTGTATGTCGTGCTGTCTGTTACCTTATAATAATGCAGCGTTTTACTGTTATTATTCCAATTTGTTTTTGTTCCATCTGTCCACGATCCCCAATTATTTCCGGAATCAGCGGGGTCCTGGAAACCGCCTGCTGCCAGCACACTTCCCCCAAATAGCACCCCTATTGCCAGAATGGCAAGCACCAAACTCACCGTCAACCGTTTGATTCTTTGCTTCATTTTACACAATCCTCTCTGCCTTTCGACAAATACAATCTCCATTACCCAATCCCATTGATCATGATGAAGTGTTTCCTATCAAGCCGTTTCAAAAAATACAAACCTTTTCAAATAACGATTAAAAGATTTCTTTTTCTTCGATAAACCACCCTGTAACCGAAAAACTTTCGGCTCTTTGACTACTTTTCTTTAGTAATTCAAATAAACTTATGTTTTATTTATTTTCTTTATAAAAAATTTTTTTTTATTATACCAATCTTTACCTGGGATTTCAAGTGCAAAAATAGCGCAAAAATTTACTTTTTTTACTCATTATTCTGTCTTTTCGGCAAAAAAATAAAGCCGGCGTTGCATCCGACTTAAAAAAGACTTCATTAATAATACGTTTATTTTGTTTCAGCCCCGTTAAAACATTCGGCCCCCGCAGCAAAACGGTGCGCACATCTGGCTCATGCAAAGACCCCAACAGCAGATGTTCATCATCGACATGGACTGATTATATTTCTGGGCGCGTTCCTGATAAATCCGTCCGCCGCTTTGCATTTCGTTGAGCAGATTGACATAATCGGCGTTGCCGGGATCCAGATTCACGGCCTGCCTGGCGTGTTCAAGCCCCGTGATGCTGTCGCCGGTGGAATACCGGGCAATCGCACTGAGATAATACCACTGAGCGGTTCTGTTTTCCGAACACTGGTTAAGGTATTGGAGCGCCTGACTGTATTGGCGCATCTGCACGCAGAACTGGGCCATGGCCATGGGATCCATTTCCTGGTAGCCGCCGAATCCACCGCCGTAGCCACCAAACCCTCCTGCTCCCTGGGCATCCCGGTACGGACGTTCATTGCCCTGGGAATAATGCCGGGTTTGCTGCCGTGTCCCGGGATCCCCGTTTTTAATCTGATCAAAGGCTGCATTCACTTCGCTCATTTTCCGGGCGGCTTCGGCATCTCCCGGGTTTAAATCCGGATGGTATTTTTTGGCCAGCTTTCGATAAGCCTTGGCTGCTTCTTCTTCGGATGCGCCGTGGGGAATCCCCAGGACATCGTATGGATCTCTATTCACGTTTTTCTCCCTTGCCTTTCTCCGGGTGGGCTCGGTTGAACTGGATCCAAACGCCGGAATACAGGATGTTTTCTACAATGGCTTGATTGCGTCTGGCAGGCAGTGCCTTCCAGGCCTCTACACAGGCCGCCAGCAGCATGCTCAAAAGCTCTACCGGTTCCAGTTGCTCCATTGCGATAAGTGGATTATAACGCTCTTTCTTTAGGTCTTCCTTTAAATCCATCACGGCGTCCATAATGTAGATCAAACGACCGATGGCCGTTCCAAAATGACGCAAGGCTTCGGCTTCGGGCGCCTTTTGATCCATCACAAAAAGTTCTCCCATAATTTTACCAAAAACCGCGGTGGGGAGATCCGGATTGGTTTCCCCCCGGACTTCCATTTTGGCAATCTCTGCCAGCCCGTCGGCCAGGGCGTCGCACTGATGCGGCCATTTTTTCTGGACCTGTTGATACGCTTTGCGATAAAGTTTGGTTCCGCCATAACGCACGACATTGTGATCATCCTGCCAGTCATCCTGACATTTTTGCCAGATCAGGGCGATGTTCATCGCCGCGGCGTAATCCAGGCAGTCGCCTTTGAGATACGAATGCTTTTTAGCCGGGTGAACCGCGCAGCGTTCGGCATCTTGAAGGGCCGGGTCCGGCTCCAGACTTTGGAGAACGATGGCCAGAAAGGTCATATCAAAGGAAAGGGTGGACCGGCAATAGGCCCCAAAGTCTGAACCCAGACTATGACAGACGCCGCAATAAAAGGCTTGATAGATTTTCTTTTCTTCGTCGGCCAGGTCTTCCTGATTGGCAACAATATATCCAAACATTTTTTCTCCTAGGACGCAATCTCATCGAGCACGGCTTCCAGTTCATCACAGGCCTGCCCCAATTCAGTAACATCTTTTTTCATCATGCCCTTGCGCACCGGTTTTCTGGCGTCTTTGATCCGGACTTTTTCGGGCTTTTGGGTTTTGTCCAGACCCTTCAAGGTCGTTTCTGCCCGATTGAGCAGGGATTGTGCCCGACTCTTGACTTCGGCGTCGGACCGGATCTTGTCATCTTCTTCTTTGTAGCGTTCGGCCTCATTGATGGCATCGTTGATTTCGGAATCTGACAGGCCCCCGGCGTTGTCAATGGTGATTTCCTGGGCTTTTCCCGTGGCCTGATCCTTAGCGGACACATTGACAATGCCATTGGCGTCGATATTAAAGGTTACCTCGATCTGGGGAACCCCTTTGGGTGCCCTTTTGATTCCCTTCAGATTAAATTTTCCGAGGGTCTTGTTGTCCTTGGCCATTTGACGTTCCCCCTGAAGCACGTGAATGTTCACCTTGGTCTGGAAATTCTGAGCCGTAGTGAAAACCTGGCTGCGTTCGATAGGGATTGTGGTGTTCCGGTCGATCAGACGGGTGCAGAAACCACCGAGGGTTTCGATTCCCAGGGAAAGCGGGGTGACATCCAGCAACAGGAGGCCGCCAACTTCGCCGCCGAGTACGCCACCCTGAATGGCAGCCCCCATGGCCACGCATTCATCGGGATTAATTCCTTTGAACGGTTCCTGCCCGGAGAAACGCTTGACCGCATCCTGAACGGCGGGAATCCGGGTGGACCCGCCCACCAGCAAAACGTGGTTAATTTCTGACGCGGTGATTCCGGCGTCGGAGAGCGCCTGCTTAAACGGGGTCATGGTCCGTTCCACCAAATCGTGGGTTAATTCGTCAAAGCGGGCCCGGGTCAGGGTCATGTCCATGTTTTTGGGGCCGCTGCTGTCTGCTGTCAAAAAGGGCAGGGTAATGGCCGTGGACGGTGTGCTGGACAGTTCAATTTTCGCAGTTTCCGCCGCTTCTTTAAACCGCTGAAGGACCACTTCGTCCCTGGAGGTGTCGATGCCTGTGTCGTCTTTAAACCGCCGGATCAATTCTTCCACAACCCGCTGGTCAAAGTCATCCCCGCCCAGATGGTTGTCCCCGGCGGTGGCCATGACTTCGATAACGCCGTCGCCAATTTGAAGAACCGACACATCAAAGGTGCCTCCGCCTAAATCGTAAACCACGATTTTCTGATTCTGTTCTTTGTCCATCCCATACGCCAGCGCGGCTGCTGTCGGTTCATTAATGATGCGCTTGACGTTGAGGCCCGCAATTTTCCCGGCATCTTTTGTGGCCTGGCGCTGTGCATCTGTAAAATACGCCGGCACGGTAATCACCGCATCAGTGACCGGTCCGCCCAGATAATTTTCCGCCGCCTGTTTCATTTCATCCAGAATCATCGCCGAAATTTCCGGAGGCGTATATTTTTTTCCGCCGCATTGATGTTTGGTCTGGGATCCCATTTCCCGTTTGATGGAACGCACTGTTCCCTTGGTGTTGGTCAGCACCTGGCGTTTAGCTGTCTCTCCCACCAGGCGTTCTCCGTCTTTCGTGAAGGCGACAATCGAAGGCATGGTCCGTTTGCCTTCTTTGGTCGGGATGATCACCGCATCCCCGCCTTCCATTACTGACACACAGGAATTGGTCGTTCCCAGGTCGATTCCTATTATTTTATCCATGGTCTCTTTCCTCCTTAGGTTTGTGTTATCCTAACAGATCTCCTTGAAAGAAAAATTAAGGCCATTAATCTATCCTTCAGGAACGCTTGCCTTTTATGTTCTCCCTGCGCGTGCCCAGAACTACTCTGCACTACTAGACTCTACTCGGAACGCTTGCCTTTTATGTTCTCCCTGCGCCACCGGAAACCCGTAGAATACAGAAGTTCTCTCAAACCGGGTCAGGGCATTGATCCGTGTCTTCCAACGTCGTGATCTTCCGGACTTTTTCCCGAATTGTTCTTATTTTGTAAAAGATATGAACAATTTGTCAATTTTTAGGTGTTTCCATCGACAAGCGGTTAAACTCTGATATAATAGGTTCATCAAATGATAGAAAGAGGTGTTCTTTATGGAAGAAACTGCTTTAGGTGCAATTATTGTCTTTTTTTCTGCTTTTATATTTTTCTTTGTGATTCTTGCTATTGTTATGTACGTCTTTACTGCATTATCCCTGTACACCATGGCGAAAAACAAGGGCTGTGAACATTCCTGGTTTGCCTGGATTCCTTTTTTAAAATCCTATACCGAAGGCCTTCTCATCGGGAACATCGTTCCTTTTTTTGGCACCCGTTTCAATATTCCCC
>JAQWCN010000098.1 GCA_028705955.1 Eubacteriaceae bacterium | reverse complement strand
CGATCACAGCGGCAATATCGATCATTATGAATACAACGAAAAAGTGGTGGGAATCAACATTAAAGATTTGCGAAAAATCCAATATTCCATCGCCCTGTGCTGCGGCAGCGATAAATGCGAAGCCATTCAGGGGGCGATCAACGGCGGCTATATCAACATTTTAATCACCGATTACACCACCGCCAATCAGTTGAATCAAATTGAGCAATAAAAAACGCTGGCTTCCATAGCCAGCGTTTTTTAAAGGGGATTTATAAATGGTTCCCGTTATTCACCGATCACCGTAATTTTGCACTGACGCGTCCGGGGACGGGTGCGGTCAAAATCGACAAAATAAACATAGCCGGTTGTCCCTACGCCCAGACGGCCTTCGTCCACATCAAAGGTTTCACTCGACCCGAGAAGGGTGGATTTGAGGTGGGCGTCACAATTTAAAAGTGCCGCGTGGTCCCCGTTCGGCAAATACTGGGCCGCGTTGGGCCAGGATTCCACTTCTTCATAATGTTTTGGTCCGGGATAATTGTACTGGCCTTCCCTGACATCATCCGGGATCAGGGTTTTAAGCACGTTGTTTAAATCCGTCTGTAAAAACTCATTGCCGTCTTCCATGATGTCGTGGACAAATTCTTCAAAAAACACCGAGCACGTGGTATGGGGTGAAATCACGGTGCAGATGCCGTTTTGAATGCCGCTTTTTTCAATGGCGGCTTTCACCTGATCGGTGATATTGATAAACGTCGGCTGAACGCCGCGGGATTGAAGGGTGATTGTTTCTTTATAAACTGCCATTTTTTCTCTCCTATTTTGTATGAATTTCTTTTTCTGCCCGGGCCATCGCTTCGGCCATTTCCTGAACCCGGACGGCCGGATCCGGAGCTTTAAGAATGCCACTGGTCCCGCCGGTGCCGTCTCCTCCCTGGACAATCACATTGTAGCAGTCTTGGGCGGTTGAAATGCCCGAGGCAATCATCACCAAAATATCCGGATCGACGGCTTTAATCCGGGAAACCGTTTCGTGAATGTAGTCATTCCCGGCCACGACCCCTGTTCCGATGAGATCCGTGGGTTCCGCGAGAAGAATATCTGGTTTCATCGTCGCAACAGCTGCCGCTTCCCCGACAGAATCTGCACAGGCAACGGTGAGTATCTTTAAGGCTCTGGCCCTTTGAATTGTTGTGTACAGTTCATGAACCGTTAATGGATTTTCCGCATGATTTAAAAACACGGCTCCGGCTCCGGCTTCTTTCAGGGATTCCGGTAGAACATGACCCATTCCCCGACCCGGTTCAAGGGATTCCATATGCTGCGCCGTTACAATCAGATGGCTTGTGTTTTCTTTAATCAGACGAACATCCGCAAACGGGCAGGTAAAGAACAGGGTCACCCCTGTTTGTTCTGCGGTTTGGTCAGCCGCTTTGGCCAGTGCCAACGCTTCCTTTCCATACAAGTACGATTTCGGATTGACAATTAAGAATGGTTTTAACGCTGCGTTCATACAATTCCCTCCTGATATCAAATAATTGGTGTTGGTTTTAGATTATCATATTGCAATTGTAAATTCAAACCGGAATTATGATTTCACCTATTCTTTCAAGAATTTCCTGTTATATCTTACAAACGTAAATGATATAATCCATTTTATTCGGTTTTTATGGATTTTTATCTTTTAATATTTTCTATTTATTTACAATTGTATTTTATCATTTGTAAATTATACGCCATTATCTATTCGTCTTTTCGATAAAATATTTCAGAAGGCAGCTTTGATCACCGCCCTTGGGGTTTCCCTCCCCTCTCTAGATCTCATTTATGGTGAAAACACAACATCTAGTTGTAAACAGGCGTCAACTTTGATATATATAGTATTTTATCTTGACTTTTCTACTCTGTGGTTTTATACTTATATTTAACAAAAGAGGGCAGATGACCCCTTCAATCTCACAGGGGATTGTTTCAATGTCTGCCTCTTTATTTTTTATTGCCAAAATTTAATCCAGGAGTGCTTTAGAATGAAAATTATCAAACGCAATGGGTCGGAAGTCAACTTTGATATCACCAAAATTATCACAGCCGTCAGCCAAGCCAATGCAGAAGCAGCCGATCCCCAAAAACTTTCCCGGGATCAAATTAACGCCGTGGCCGATGCCGTCGAGCAGGAATGCGCCACGCGCCCCCACACCATGAGTGTGGAAGAAATTCAGGATCTGGTGGAAGACCA
The DNA here is from genome assembly GCA_028705955.1 of Eubacteriaceae bacterium. GTDB lineage: Bacteria > Bacillota > Clostridia > Eubacteriales > Eubacteriaceae > JAQWCN01. The sequence goes on along the minus strand of JAQWCN010000098.1, from coordinate 4,052 downwards.
GATTATGGGGCAGCAGGCTTTTGAAGTCGCCCGCAAATACATTACCTACCGTTATGTGCAAAACCTGAAACGCCGGAGCAATACCACAGATGATAAAATTCTCAGTCTGATTGAATGTAACAACGAAGATGTCAAGCAGGAGAACTCCAATAAAAATCCAACGGTCAACAGTGTCCAGCGCGATTATATGGCTGGGGAGATCAGCAAAGATTTAAGCCTGCGGATGCTGCTTCCCGCAGACATTGTGAAAGCACATAAAGAGGGCCTGATCCATTTTCATGACGCCGATTATTACGCCCAGCATATGCACAATTGTGATTTGGTCAATCTGGAAGATATGCTTCAAAACGGAACGGTCATCAGCGGCACCGCCATCGACAAACCCCATAGTTTTTCCACGGCCTGCAACATTGCCACTCAGATTATTGCCCAGGTTGCCAGTAATCAGTACGGCGGTCAGAGCATTAGTTTAACCCACCTGGCCCCCTTTGTGGATATCAGCCGGAAGAAAATTGAACGGGCGGTGAACGAAGAAATGGTCACCTTGGGTTTTGTTCCCTCCGCAAAACAAAAATTACAGATTGTCAACAGCCGGCTTCAGGAAGAAATCCGCCGGGGCGTCCAAACCATTCAATACCAGGTGGTCACGTTGATGACCACCAATGGCCAGGCTCCGTTTGTCACGGTGTTTATGTACCTGAATGAAGCCAGAAATCCCCAGGAAAAAGCTGATCTTGCCATGATTATCGAAGAAACCCTGCGCCAGCGTATCCAGGGCGTTAAAAATGAATCCGGGGTCTGGGTCACTCCCGCCTTTCCCAAACTGATTTACGTGCTCGAAGACGACAACCTGAAGGAAGGCGACCCCTATTTTTATTTGACCCGTCTGGCCGCCGAATGCACCGCAAAACGGATGGTTCCGGATTATATCAGTGAAAAAATCATGTTTCAAAATAAGGTGGACCAGAACGGCGACGGCCAGTGTTACACCTGCATGGGGTGCCGAAGCTTTTTGACCCCTTACGTGGATCCCGCCACTCATAAACCCAAATATTACGGACGCTTTAACCAGGGCGTTGTCACCGTCAACCTGGTGGATGTCGCCTTGTCCAGCCAGGGTGATTTTGACGTATTCTGGCGGATTTTTGACGAAAGACTGGAACTGTGCCACCGGGCGCTGATGTGCCGGCACAACCGTCTGAAAGGTACCTTATCAGACGCCGCGCCTATTTTATGGCAGGACGGCGCCCTGGCCAGACTCCCAAAAGGCGCCCCGATCGATCCCCTGCTGTACGGCGGCTATTCCACCATCAGTCTGGGATACGCCGGCCTTTACGAATGCTGCAAATACATGACCGGCAAATCCCACACCGATCCGGCAGTGACCCCGTTTGCCCTGCGGGTGATGCAGCATATGAACGATGCCTGTGCCCGGTGGAAGGCGAAGCACAACATCGACTTCAGCCTCTACGGCACACCTCTGGAATCCACGACCTATAAATTTGCCAAATGCCTGCAGCAGCGTTTTGGCGTCATTCCCGGTGTCACCGACAAAGGGTATATCACCAACAGCTACCACGTGCACGTGTCCGAACAGATCAACGCCTTTGCCAAACTTAAATTTGAAAGCCAATTTCAGAAATTATCCCCCGGCGGCGCCATCAGTTATGTGGAAGTCCCCAATATGCAGGATAATATTCCGGCAGTAATCGCTGTGCTTCAATTTATCTACGACAATATCATGTACGCGGAACTCAATACCAAATCGGACTATTGCCAGGTTTGCGGCTTCGACGGGGAAATTCAAATTGTCACTGACGATGACGGCAAATTAGTCTGGGAATGTCCCAAATGCGGAAACCGGGATGAATCCAAACTCAATGTGGCCCGGCGGACCTGCGGTTACATCGGCACCCAGTTTTGGAATCAGGGCCGGACTCAGGAAATCCGGGACCGGGTTTTACACCTCTAGGCGCTTCCATGAACTACGCAACGATTAAATATTACGATATTGCCAACGGCGAGGGCGTGCGCACCAGTTTGTTTGTTTCCGGCTGTCCCCACCACTGTCCGGAATGTTTTAACGCCGAGGCCTGGGATTTTAATTTCGGCAGGCCCTTTGACGCCACCGCCAAACAAGCGGTTCTCGACAGCCTGGCGCCGGATTATATTGCCGGGCTTTCCCTGCTGGGCGGCGAACCCTTTGCGCCGGCCAACCAGCCGGAACTGGCCGCCTTTTTAAAAGAGGTCCGGAGCCGGTATCCCCAAAAAAATATCTGGTGTTACACCGGCTACATTTACGAAACCGACCTTCTTCCCCAAAACGGCCGGGCTCATACGCCGGTCACCGCTGATCTGCTCGACGCCATCGCTGTCCTGGTCGACGGGCCGTTTATTAAAGCCCAGGCTGATATCAGCCTCAAGTTCAGGGGCTCTGCCAACCAACGGATTCTTAACCTTCAGGATCCAAAACAACAGACCGCAACACTGAGTGCTTAAATTGTATAATCAAAAGGCTCCGGCTGGAAATGATTTCCAGCCGGAGCCTTTTTTAATGCATGGTTACCGCTTCATTTTTTAAATCTGTGGCGTCGTTCCCTTGGGAACGATCACGATCTGAATGGCTTCCATTCTTCTGGCCTGTCCGGTGGTTCCGGAGAGATCCCCGTTTTTCACCCAGGACAGCCATCCGATATCGGAGACGTGGGTTCTGTAATAAAGATCATACTGATCTGCGTTGGTCCCTTCCAGTTTGGCTTCAAAGGCTTCCATTCTCAGCGCCTTGCCGGTGGTTCCGGCCGTGGAGCTGACGCCACTGGTCTGCCAATTCTGCCAGCCAATATTCTGGCAATGGGCCCGGTATTCCACGTTAACCCCCGGAACATTTGTCCGAACCTGAAGAGCTTCCATTCTCAGTGCCTGGCCGGTGGTTCCGGCTACAGCACCGTTGGAAACAAATCCCATCCAGCCAAAATTTTCCACATGGCTCTGATAGGTCACGTTGAGCGCGCTGACGGTCAATTTTATACTTTCCGACGCGATAGAGCCATCGGCATCCATAACCCGAACCGTCAGGACATAATCCCCGGCTGTTTTCGGTGTAAAGTCTACCGTATCTTTGTCGTCGTAATCCTTAAGGACCACGGTGGTTTCACCGATGGTCGCGCTGAACTGATAAGTGTATGGCGCATGACCCTGGGCCGCGATGGCTTTAAGGGTGGTTGTCGCGCCGTTGGTCATGGTGCTCCCCTTGCTGGAAGTAAAGCTTGTAATAACCGGTACGCCCAGTTTTTTCAGCTGTTCTTCCGCAGCCTTTAAGGCATCCAAATTCGTCACCAATGCTTTTTGCGCCGGGGTCAGCGCTTCGTAATCTTCCCGGGCTTTGGTCACTTTTTCGGTATCGGCCAGTGTCAGCTGATCGCCTTTTGGAAGCTGGGCAATGGCTGCGCTTACCGCGTCTGCCGCTTTTTGATTGGCTTCGGCATCTGCTTTTTCAAGCGCCGCCATTTTTGCTTCGGCATCGGTTAAAACTTTTAATGTTTCCGGTGTGATCCAGCCTTTTTGATCGGCTGTCAAAGCATCGTACGCACTTCTGATGTCTTCAACCGGTACCTTGTAGTCCAACGTCAGGCTGTCTGTTGCCGGCAGACCGTTAATCCGGGCTGTCACGGTGTCTGCGGCGGCCTTGTCATTTTCCAGTTTGGTCATTTTGTTTTCCGCATCCGTCAGTTTTTGAACTTCTGCTTCCGGTACCTGAGCCTTGAGTTCATCGGACAGTGCGTCGTATGCTTTTTTCGCGGTGTCCACTGCGCTGGTGTCATCCAGGGTCAGGTCCCCGGTACGCTTGAGACCGTCGATCAGTGCGATCACGTTGGCCACACTGGCTTCGTCCGGTGTCTTGAGGGCAATGTTGACAATATACGGTTCTTTTTCGCCTTCCTGAACAATCACTCTGATTGTTTTGTGGGTGTTCATTGCGTCGTAATGCCGGTCTTTTGTCTTTTCGCCATTGATATACACATTGGCGCCATCTGCGGCTTTAACTTTAACAT
>JAQWCN010000014.1 GCA_028705955.1 Eubacteriaceae bacterium | reverse complement strand
ACGGCTTTACTCAGCCGCACCGCCGCCCCGACATCCAACAGGGAGGAGCGCATGAGCACCACATCGGCACTCTCAATCGCCACATCGGTGCCGGCCCCGATGGCCATGCCCACGTCTGCCGTGGCCAGCGCCGGCGCATCGTTAATCCCGTCTCCCACCATAATGACATGATGCCCCTGTTGCTGATGCTCCTGAACCACCTGGGCTTTATCGTCGGGCATAACCCCCGCGGCCACCTGATCGACCCCGGCTTGTTTTGAAATGGCCCGGGCCGTGACCGGGTTATCCCCGGTCACCATCACCACCGTCATGCCCATGGCTTTAAGCTCCGCTATGGCTTCGGCCGAATCCGGTTTCACCGTATCGGCTACCGCCACCACCCCCATCACCGCTTTTTCACCGGCGAAAACCAGGGGCGTTTTTCCTTCCCGGGCAAAAGCTTTGGCAACAGCCTCGTAGTCCCCGGCAAAGCCCAGATCCCGCATCATCGATACCGATCCGCCCTGAATCACACCGGCCTCTGTTTGGGCCCGGACGCCCCGGCCTGGCAGCTCTTCAAAATCGGATACGGCCACCTCTTCGATGCCCCGGGCTTCGCCATAAGCCGCCACTGCCTGGGCCAGGGGATGGCCGCTGCGCTTTTCAAGCCCCAAGGCTTCTGGTAAAAAAACGCCTTCCGCCGGCCACACGTCCGTCACTTCGGGTTTTCCCGCTGTAATGGTCCCCGTTTTATCGAGCATCACCACATCGCCCTGGCTGGCCCGTTCCAGCGCATCCCCGGATTTATACAAAATGCCGTTTCGGGCACCGACCCCGGTGCCAACCATAATCGCCACCGGCGTTGCCAGACCCAGGGCGCAGGGACAGGCAATCACCAGCACCGCAATGGCGGTGGACAGCGCAAAGCTCACCCCCGCTCCGGCGATCAGCCAGACCACCAGCGTCACCGCTGCGATCCCCATCACCACCGGCACAAACACCCCGGCGATTTTATCTGCCAGCCGGGCGATAGGCGCTTTGGAAGCACTGGCTTCTTCCACCAGTTTCAGAATTCCGGCAAAGGCCGTGTCTTCCCCCACTTTTTGCGCCCGGACTTCCAGATAGCCGGAAGTGTTGAGCGTCGCCGCCGTTACCGGATCGCCTTCCTTTTTATCCACCGGCACGCTTTCCCCGGTTACCGCCGACTCATCCACCGCCGAATTGCCGGTCAGGACAACGCCGTCCACCGGTATTGCAGTCCCCGGCCGAATCACCACCCGGTCTCCCACTTTCACCTGTTCCGCCGGAATTTCCTGTTCTGTTCCATTCCGGATGACCACTGCCGTTTTCGGTGAAAGGTCCATCAATTTTGACAGGGCCTCACTCGTCCGGCCCTTGGCCCGGGCTTCCAGATATTTTCCCAGGGTGATCAGCGTCAGAATCATCGCTGCCGAATCCAAATATAAATCGTGGTGATACCGGGCGACCAGGGCCATATCCCCATGACCCAAACCATAAGCCATGGCATAAATGGCCACCACCCCGTACACCAGTGCCGCCCCGGAGCCCACGGCGATCAAACTGTCCATGTTGGGGGCACCTTCAAACAGATGCTTGAAGCCCCGGGTGTAATACTTCCGGTTGATCGCCACCACTGGCAGGCACAATAAAAATTGGGTAAACGCAAAAACCACGCTGTTTTCCATGCCGGAAAGCAATCCCGGAAGGGGCAGCCCTGCCATTGGGGCCATGGCAATCCACATCAGCGGAACCATAAAGACCACCGAGACGATAATCCGCCGCTTCATTTCTTTCATTTCCGCAGCCGCCACATTTTCCCGCGTGGCGGAGGCCGCCGGGAGATCGTCCCCGTTTTCCGGGATACAGCCGTATCCTGCTCCGACAACTGCATCCACCACGGCCTGATCGCCAGCATCACCCGTCACTTTTATCGAATTGGTCAGCAGATTCACTTCCGCCGAAGCCACCTCCGGCACTGCATCCACCGCTTTCTGCACCCGGGATGCGCACGCAGCACAGCTCATCCCTGTAATATCATATGTCTTTTCTGGCATAATGCTTCACCTGCTTTCTGTCGTCTGTCAACCCATCAGCTTGTCCAGCATCCCCACCAGCTCATCGATTTTCTGATCCATCTCTTCTTCTGTCGATGCGCTTTTTACACACCCTTTTAAATGGGCTGTGAGCACCTCTTTATTGACCCGCCGCAACAGCGACTGGGATGCCATCAGTTGCTGGGAAATATCCACACAATACCGGTCTTCCTCTACCATCCGGATGATCCCGTCAATCTGACCCCGGACGGTTTTTAATAACCGTAATACTTTTTTAGAATCTGCCTGCATCTCAACCCTCCTTTTTATACCCCACACCCCTGGGGGGTATTATTATTATAGTATGCCGTTTTTTTCTGTCAAGCTTTTTTGAAATCTTTTTAAAGTGTGTTCGGTTTTTTTTAAGAATTCAACACTTTTTAACTTTTGTTCCATCACATTCTTCGATTTCGTGTTAAAATTTAAACTATAGAAATGAACCAATACGAAGGGGAGGTGCTCATGAAACTGAAAATTGTCGTTATTCTCATTGCTCTCGTCATGCTTGGGTCCGGCGTCTTTTTGGCCTGGTCCATTGGCATTAATACCCCTTCCAAAACAGCAAGCCAAAATATTAGTAATATGACCCGCTGGGAAATAACAGGGAATCAGATTATGAACCCTCTGCTGCAGAATTTTAAAGATCTCACAGAAAATCAATTTTCAACCCCTGGGGATGACATAAAGGAGTAAAAAATGAAAACAGGAATTATCGATGTCGGTGGCGGATTCCGGGGCATTTATGGCGCTGGTGTCTTTGACGCGCTGATGGATGCCGGTGTCACCTTTGATTATTGTATCGGCGTTTCTGCCGGAAGCGCAAATATCGCCTCATATTTGGCAAAACAACGGGGCCGCAATTTTTTATTCTATTCGGATTACGTATTCCGCAAAGACTATATCAGTTTTAACAATTTAATCACAAAGAAAAATTATCTGGATTTGGATTATGTGTACGGCACCTTGGCCAATACCGGTGGCGATTATCCTCTGGATTATCAAACCCTAAGCCAGTCCAGTGCCCGGTTTACCATTGTGACTTGCAACGCGCTGACCGGCAAAACGGTGTATCTGGACAAATCAGATCTATCCCAGGACCATTACGATGCGTTTAAGGCGTCTTCCTGTTTGCCGGTAGCCTGCGAACCTTATTTCATACACGGTATTCCCTATTACGACGGCGGCCTTGCCGATCCTGTTCCGGTGGCCAAAGCGTTTGCCGATGGCTGCGACTGTGTGGTGCTGGTCCTGACCAAACCCGCCGCTACCATCCGGGATCCCAAAACGGACCGGATTCCCGCCCGTCTTCTTCGCCACACTTATCCCCTTGCCGCCATGCGTCTGGAAAAACGGGCCGCCACTTACAATGCTGGCATTCGCCTGGCCAAACGCTACGCCAAACAGAAAAAGTTGCTCATTGTGGCACCCGATACCTGCTACAAACTCAAATCCCCGGTGGACCGCGACAAAAAAAGTCTCGAGTTACTCTACAAAGAAGGCTACCGTGACGCCCAGGCCATCCCCGGATTTTTAGACTGGAAACAGCGGACCGCCAAAACGGCTTAAGCCAACCCATCCACCCGGGCGCCCCGGTATGAAAATCAACAAAGGAAAAGCTTATGGATCAGAAACAGCAACGCTTACTGGCGGAAATCCGCCCTCTACTGTTAAATGTACGGCCCCTCTTCTTTTTTGAATTAATTTATTATTTTTTAGGTTTTCTTGTGATCCAGCCCTGCGGTATTTGGCTGTTTAATCAATGCCTGGTGCTGACCAAAGTGAATTATCTGGAGGGCTCCAACCTGCGCACCATCCTCAGTCACCCGATCGTGATTGTCGCCGGGATCATCCTCCTCGTTTTCTTTGCCTTTTATATCCTACTGGAATACACCACCATCATTTGTTGCCTGAACGAAAGCCGCAACGGTCACCGGATCCGGCTGATTCCCCTGATGCGTGCGGGCATCTCCCGGGCTGCCCGGTTCTGGCATCCCCGCAATGGCATGATGATCGTGTTTGTTCTGATTTTGCTGCCCTTTTTTTCAACGGATCATGCTTCCAATTTTATCGCTTCCCTGTCTATCCCCGGGTTTATCTTGACGTACATCCAGGAAAATCCTCTTCTGCTGGCCGGTTTTATCGGACTTTGTCTTTTTGTTTCTTTTTATATCTTTCAGAATTTATACTTGATTCAGTATTTTACCTTGTCTCAAAAAACATTTAAACAATCTTCCCGGGCCAGTAAAGCACTGCTCAAGGGGGATTTTTTTAAAACAATCATCGTCTGTCTGACCATCGACGTGATTATCTATGGCGGGAGCGCCGCCATGAACGGTCTTGCTTCACTCACCTCTTATATTGTCAGTCATCTGGGGCTGTACGATTTGTTACAGTCCGGCCAGGCTCCCGGCATGGGGGTTACCCTGTTGTGCAGTGCCATCGCCACCCTGATTTCGGTGCTCGACACCATTTTGTACCTGGTGGATACCCCGTTGACGCTGATCGGCCTCTCGGCGTGTTATTATCATTATTCCCAAAAAAAGGGACTGCCCCTTGCTTCAACCCCGCTGGTTTCAGATGAAAAGCAGGATTTTTGGAAACGCTTCTGGACCAAAAAGAAACAGGCTGCCCTGATCCTCATTTTGCTGGGTATCGGCTTTGCCGACAAATTCAGCACGATTGAAATAATCATGGATCCGGACACCGCTGCCGGTATTGTCTCCCAGACCCTTATCGCGGGGCACCGGGGGGATTCACACGACACGCCGGAAAATACCCGGGCCGCGCTGGAAAAAGCCATTTCCCTCGGCGCCGATTATGTGGAGATCGACGTGTGCGAAACCAAAGATGGGGTGATTGTCGTCAACCATGACAACAATTTGAAACGTCAGACCGGCCATGATGTCAATATCTGGAACAGCAATTATGCTGACATCAAAGACCTGGATACCGGCAGCTGGTTTAGTCCCCAGTTTTCCGGTGAGCGTCTGATGACTCTGGACGAGGCGATGGATGTGTGCGACGGCAAGATCAAAATGAATATTGAACTGAAGCCGACGGTTCATGATCACGATTTTGCTGAAAAATGCGTCGCCATTTTCCAGGCGCACAATTTTTACAATCAGGGTTTTTTTGCCTCTTTGGATGAAGATACCCTTTCCCGGGTTGAGGCCATTGATCCCAAAATCACCACTTGTCTCAATACCTTTATCGCCCTCGGCAATCTGGAACAGCTTCCAGTGGATATTTACAGCGTGGAATCGACTTTTGTCAATTCCACTTTACTGGCCAATGTCAATTCCCAGGGCAAATCTCTGTGGGTGTGGACCGTCAACGATGAAACCATGGTCGATAACATGATTGATCTTGGCGTCGACGCGATTATCACCGATGATCCCGGCACGGCCCTGACCCTCCGCAACCAGACCGCCCCGGATTCAAAAACCCTTTTAAGCAATCTGCTCACGGATACGTTTTTGGATTTTGAATAAACCCTTAATATTCCAATAAAAAAAAGGTGAGGAATCATTCCAGCACCTTTTTTTGTTACATAAAATCTTGTTCCGTCAGGGTAATCACTTTGGCTTCCCGGTCGTTGTATTCTCCGCAAACCCACCCTTCATAGCCTTTTTCGATGGGTACAGGCAACAGGGTAATGTCGTCGATCGGGGTATCGTTTTGAATCACGACCGGCGCCGCATCTTCTTCCCGGATTGTAAATTCCGACATTGGCAGGGCAAAACCCAAACCGGTATACTTCATATACGCTTCATTTTGAGCCCAAAGCCTATAAAACGCAGCACCCCGGCGTTCCGGATCCAAATTTCCCAGATATTTGGCCTCCGCCGCGCTCATGAACCGTTCGGCCAAACGCAAAATATCCATATTGGTATCAATCTTTTGAATATCAATGCCCACCGGCACATCACTCAACGCACACACCAGGTATTCCCCGGAGTGGGAGCCGTTAAAATGAATGTCCGGATAGTCTCTCAGATAAGGTTTTTGATAATTATTGTAGCCAAACTGAATCAGTCCGTCATACCCTTTTAATTTCATGATGACGAGCATCATCTCTTCGATTCCGCCCTCAGGCAGCAAATGCTTATCCACTTTATAAATTTCTAACATACCATTCCTCCTTGAATATTAACAGCCAGGTCCTGGCATATTGCCGGTTTTACCGGCCGGTTTGCTTCTATGACCCGGTCATGAATGCTTTTTTACTGTTCGGTTTCTGGTTTTTTTATTTTCACTTTATTCTGCCAGCCGCCGTTTTTATACCGCAGGGCGAAAAATACGATGCACAGCACCCAGCCAATGGGGATGGACCACACAATAGATAAAAAGCCAATGGATGCGGCCATAGCGTAGGCAAAAACCAGACGCGCCCCAAAATTAAGCAGGGATCCGGAAAGGAACCAGCTCATGTCCCCGGCGCCCCGGAGCACACTTGCAAAGGAAAACTGCCATCCCAAAAGGAAATAACACATCGACACCACCGCAATATAACTGACCCCGGTGGCGATCACTTCGGGAACGGACTGACTGTCCACAAAAAGCCCGATCAACTCTTTGCCAAAGAAAAAAACCAAAATGGAAATGACCACCGATATACCGGTCATCAGTGCCAGGGTCACTTTCAGACCAGCGTGAACCCGTTCCTTTTTGTCGGCACCCATATTCTGGGCGGTAAATGAGGTCATGGCCGAATTGAGGGACAGCAGCGGCTGAATCGCAAACTGATCGATCTTGCACGCTGCGGTATAGCCGGCGATGGTGTTAGTGCCAAAGGTGTTGACCAGCCCCTGAACCGCCACGGTTGAAAAAGAAACAATACACTGCTGAATCGTTGACGGGATGGCATAGACCACCAGATCTTTGAGCATTGCCCCGTCAAAGACGCAATCTTTTGAAGACAGGCGCAGGGCCGGCACTTTATAATACACATAAACGCCGCAGGCCAGCGCAGAAACTGCCTGGGATATCGTCGTCGCCCAGGCCACCCCGGCAACGCCCCAGCCAAAAGAAATCACCAGAATCAAATCCCCGGCGATGTTCATCAGGGACGTAATGATCAAAAAATACAGCGGGGTTTTGGAATCCCCAATGGCCCGGCACATCGCGGCCAGGGCATTATAGGCAAAAAGGAAAACCCCGCCAACGGCATAAATCAGCAAATACGTCCGGGCGTCCCCAAAGATTTCTGCCGGCACCCGGGTCAGGCGCAAAATCGCTCCTGAAAAACACGCGCCAAGAACCGACATCAAAAGCCCCACTGCCATAATAAAAAGCAGGCTCACATAAACCGACTGGCGCATTTTCACCTGATCCCCGGCGCCGTAGTACTGGGAGACCAGCACCGAGCAACCGATGGATAGCCCGATGGCCACACACAGCAAAAGCATCACGATAGACGTGGAAGCACCCACAGCGGCCAGGGCCGGGGCCCCGACAAAATTGCCCACCACAATGATATCCACCATATTATACAGTTGCTGAAACAGATTCCCGAGGAGCATCGGAAGTGAAAAAGCGATCAGTATCCGTGCCGGACTGCCTGTTGTCATATCCTTTTCCATGATCGTTTCTCTCCCTGTCTAAAAATTTCCACTTATACTAGTATAAGCGATTTTTTTCAAAAGTACAATCACAGGGATGAAAAAAACCGTCAAAATCCTCACTTTAGGATAAATTGTTTCCAACGGCGTGAAAGCATATAACCTTGATCGGTTTCACATATTCCTTTATGATAAAGACAACATAATTCATGAATTAATCATTTTATTTTGGGAGGCAATACAAATGGCAAAAGAAGTTAAAATCCTGGTCGCCTGCGGCAGTGGCGTAGCCACCTCAACCGTCGCTCAGGAAAGTGTAAAAAAGATTTGTAAAGATGCGGGAATCCCCATCAAGGTCACCAAGGGAACGATCAGTGAAATTCCCAACAAGCAGAACACCGTTGACGTGGTCATGGTCACCACCAATTACCGGGGTCAGATCGATAAACCGCTGATCAAAGTATTTGGACTGATCTCCGGCATTGGGAAAGAAAAAATTGAACAGGAAATCATCGCAACCTGCAAAGCGGTTATGGAAGCTTAGAGAAAGTGAAAAAGGGGAGTTTTAAATCATGAATGTTTTAACAACTATCATTCAAACCATTATTAATATGGGAGCCACAGCGCTCCTGCCGGTCATGATCTGTATTCTGGGTCTCGTGTTCGGCATGAAAATAGGGGAGGCCATTAAAGCCGGTCTCTTTGTCGGTATCGGTTTTCAGGGTCTGGTTCTGACCATCAATTTGCTCACAGAAACCATCAAGCCGGTCACGGAGTATTATTCCAAAATGGGCGGCGGCTTTACCACGACAGACCTGGGTTTTGCAACCGTAGGGGCCGCGTCCTGGACCGTGCCGTTTGCACCTTTGGCGATTCCGCTGATCATCCTGGTGAACATCGCTTTAATTAAATGGGCCAAATGCACGGTTATGAATGTGGATATCTGGAACTATATCCATTTTCTGATTCCCGGGGCCATGATTTACGCCTTGTTTGGCAATGCCTGGCTCGGCCTGATCGTTACGGTTGCCCTTTCCGTGGTTTCCCTTTATGTCGGTCAAAAGATCGCGCCCAAATGGGGGAATTATTTTGGACTGGAAGGCACAACCTGTACCACTTTCTCTTATATCACCTATATGTACCCCTTGTCCTGGGCCATCAATAAGCTCATCGACCTGATTCCAGGGCTTAATAAAGTGGATATCAGTATGGATAAGTTGCAGAATAAACTGGGTTACTTTGGCGATCCGGCTTTTGTCGGTCTGGTGGTCGGCCTTTTCCTCGGCCTGCTCACCCACCAAAATTTCCAGACTGTTGTAACCATCGGTATGGGACTGGCGGCGGTTCTCGTTTTGATCCCGCGCATGGTCACCATCATGATGGAAGGGTTAACCCCCATCGGCAACAATGCCAGTGTGTTTATGAAGAAACATATTGGGGAAGACGCCGAAGTTTTTATCGGAATGGATATCGCTCTGGGTCTCGGGGATCCTGCCTGTGTGACCTGCACAGCCATTTGTATTCCTATTACGATCCTCTACGCTTTTATAATTCCAAATATGTCCTATTTCCCAGTTCCTTTGCTGGGTATCGTCTGTTATACTTCTGTCATGTGTGTGCTTGCCAGTAAAGGCAATCTCCTCCGCAGCATTATTTGTACCGCCGTGTCGATGTTCCTCATTGCTTTTTTCGCCAATTTATTTACGCCGGAAGCAACCGCAATGATGAGCGTTACCGGTTTAAAAGTCAGCGGCATGGTCACCGACGGATTCTTTGGCAATAACATCGCATGTATCGTTATTTCCACCATTTCCAGACTCCTGGGGATATAAAGGATACAATGACACTAACAACAATAGAAAGGCTTATATCATGAGTAATACCTATCTGGCAATCAACGGGGAAGCCGACAACTGGGAAGAAGCGATTACCCAGTGCGGCGAAGCCTTAAAAGCGGCCGGCTGCATCGGCGACGCGTTTACCCCGGCTTGTATCAAACGGGAAAAAGAATTTCCGACCGGGCTTCCCAGCGACGTCCCCGTGGCAATACCCCACAGCAAAACAGAGGATATTTTTAAAAACGCCGTTTGTTTGCTGCGCTTGAAAAAACCGGTGAAATTTTATAGAATGGACAGCGACGACGAGTATGTCAATACCCGCCTGGTCATGAACATCGCCATTAACGACAATGACAATCATGTGGATTTTCTCCAGCATTTAATGGGGGTCGTGACCGATTCCGAAAAAATGGAAAACTGTATGGCCATGCCCATCGAAGCCATACCGGGTTATTTAGCGCAAATTATCGAATAAAAAAGGGGGAGTGAAGGCATTGAAAAAAAGAAGTGTTAATATTCTTCAGCGGATTGTTTCAATGCGCTCCGGAACCTATAATCTCAATGATTTATCCCTTCGGTACAAGGTGTCCCAGCGCACGCTGCAAAATGATATCAAGGAAATCAACACCTTTATCAAAGCGCTGGGCTGCCCTCAGCTCGAAATGGATCCGCAAAAAAATATTATTTTTGACCAGCAATTGAACGTCACGCAAATCAACCAGGCCATCAATGCCCTGGATCACTACAGCTACACCTTATCCGCCCAGGAAAGGCAAATGCTGACCATCCTTCATTTAACCAATACGTCGCACTATGAAACGATGGAACAAATATCGGAACGGCTGCTGGTCAGCCGGGTAACCGTTAAAAACGACTTTAAAGCCATCCGGGGGACGATCGGCCATTACGATCTCAGCCTGCAGATTCAAAGCGGGAAGGGGATCAAACTCACCGGAAGCGAAACGGAGCTCCGGACCATCTGTATCGATCAATTCCGGCGGCTTTATCAGGATTCTTCATCCAACAGCCGGTACATCTTTACCTTCCTGCCCCTGGCCATTCCCATGGCTAAAATCATGTCCACCCTGAAAGCTTTCGCGCAAAATGAAAAGCTGACGTTTTCGGAGCATGTTTTCTTTGAAATCAGTCTGGTCCTTTTGGTGAGTCTCCAGCGGATCTCCCAAAAGCATCAACTGTCTGCGGTCGAAAGCGCCGCAAATTCACCCACCGATTCTGCCCGGCATCTGGCCGCTTATTTTAACCGCGCCCTTTCCGTTACCTTTGATGAACCGGAAATCGGCTATTTATCCGCTTACCTGCAGGAAAATCATTTGACCCCTGCCTACGGCCCGGATGATGATATCGAATTGTACCAAATTATCGGCACGTTTTTGATGGAAGTCGGCAAAGATCTGCACCTTGAACTGTGGACAGACAGTGTGCTGCAAGATGCCCTGCTGACTCA
Source organism: Eubacteriaceae bacterium (assembly GCA_028705955.1). Taxonomy (GTDB): domain Bacteria; phylum Bacillota; class Clostridia; order Eubacteriales; family Eubacteriaceae; genus JAQWCN01. Next base: position 15,194 of record JAQWCN010000014.1, on the reverse strand, counting down.
TATCCGCACGATGAATGACGGATCCCTGGACAATGCTTTTTCGGATATCGCACTGTCGGAATTCCCCCCGGATTTTCACCGCATTGCCAACACCGTCGGCCAGCACCAGGCCATTTTGGAAAAATATCTGGGTTATTCCCTGACTGCCAACATGCGCATTTCCATTGCACTTCATATCAACTCTGCTTTCTTAAGAATGCACGCCTATTTTGGAGCCATCAACGTGGTCATCGTCTGTCCCGGAAGCATCGCGACCGGAAAATTTCTGGAAGCCCAGATTAAAAATTATTTTGATTTTAACGTGCTGGATGTCATCGCGGTATCCGAAATTCAGGCCAAACTGGCAGATCATTCGGAATCCATCGATTTAATTCTGTCGACGGTCAATCTTTCCAATAACTGGATCGAATCCTTAACCGTCCATCCTTTTCTGGCCATGGAAGATTTTTTCATGATTCAGAAAAAGGCGTATGCCATCAAACACGATAAAAAAAAGCCCGGACAAATCACCCGGGAAAAAATCATCCGAACCCTAACCCACCGGCTCTCCGACGAACGCATCACCGATTTAAAAGGCCTTTACCGTGAAATGAATCAACTCATTGACACCCATACCGTCACCCGGGAAGACGGGGAAAATGCCATCACTGATTTTCTCGATCCCGGTGTCATCAAGCAAATCGACCGGGCCCCGAACTGGCAGGACAGCCTCCGCCAGGCCGGGGAGATGCTCCTTTGCAGAGGCGCCATTGAAAACCGGTATATCGGGGCAACCATTCAAAATGTACTTGATTTTGGACCGTACATCATCGTCAGTCCCGAAGTTGCCCTGGCCCACGCCTCCAAGAAAAACGGCGTGCTGACCAATGCCACCAGCCTGCTCGTCACCCGGGAAGCCGTCTGTTTCGAGGAAAAGAAAGTACATTTTATTTTCTTTATGGCCCTGAAAGAAGAAGAAAAATACCTGAATCTCGTCAAAAACGTTGTGAAAATAGGACAGTCTCCTAAAATCAAAAACGCTTTACTCTCCTGTCAAAACCCCCAGGAGATTTATCAAATCTTATTGAAGGAGAAGTTATAAATGGATTTTAAAAATCAGTCAATTAACGCATTAACGAATCATACCTTCCACTGTGAATGCGGAAAGGATCATCTGGCCGCCATCAAGGCGATCGAAATCGGGAAAGGTGTTCTAAACAAGCTGCCTGCTATCCTGAAAAAACAAACCAAAAAGGACGGCTCTCCCCTCAGCACTCAGGATACCGTTCTTCTGGTCGCCGATAAAAATACCTGGAAAATCGCCGGGGATGAAGTCGACGCCCTGGTGTCCCGTGCCGGCTTCCAAACCCGGCAGTATATTTTCGACATCGATAAAATGCACGCCGAAGACCGCTACGTGACGGTCGTCCGGGACCAAATCGACGACACCACAGCCCTGGTCATTGCCATCGGCTCCGGCACCATCAACGACATCTGCCGGTACGCCACCTTTAAGGAAGGGATCCCTTATTACATCATCGGCACTGCGCCGTCCATGGACGGTTACGCCTCCAGCGTTTCCCCGCTGATTACCCACAATATCAAAAAAACCTTCAGCGCAGTTTGTCCTGAAGTGATCATCGGGGACACCGATCTGCTGGCTACCGCCCCGGATATCATGATCGCCGCCGGTTTTGGTGACATCATTGGCAAATACCTAGCCATCAATGACTGGAAAATTTCCAGAATCATCAACGCCGAATACTATTGCCCGGATGTGGCGGATCTGGTTTTAGAAACAGTTCAGAAATGTGTCAATGCCGTCCCCGGTCTGGCCAAACGGGATCCCCAGGCCTTGCAGTATTTAATGGAATCCCTGGTTCTCAGCGGCATTGCCATCAGCTTTGTCGGCTACTCCAGGCCGGCATCGGGCTCCGAACACCATATTTCCCACTTTTTGGAAATGTCCGCCGTCTTTGACGGGCAATACGGCCAGCTTCACGGCTCCTGCGTCGGCATGGCCACGTGCCTGATCAGCAGCATGTATCAACAGCTTCTTGAAAAGCCCTGGGATTACGCCAGGGCCCGCCGCCACGCCGAATCCTTTGATTACACCGCCTGGGAATCCGAAACCAACCGGGTCTTCGGCAAAGCCTCGGACGCCGTGATCACCTTGTATGGCAAAACCCATCAGAATGATCCCCTCAACGTGCTTGCCCGGATCGATCAGATCGAAAAAAACGAGGAAGCCATTCGACATCTCATTCAAAACGTGGTCGATCAAACGGCCCGCACCCCGGAATATCTCAAAACCCTCGGCGGACTGACCGATCCGAATGCTTTTATCGCCGGCGGCGAACGCTTCCGGGATATTCTGCTCCACGCCAAGGATTTAAGGGACCGTTACGCAGCACTTCAGATGTTCTACGATCTGGACGAACTGGATGGACTGGTCGATTCGATCATTCAACAGTATTATCAGTAGCTAAAAAAATACCGCCAACCCACCCCCTGGTTGACGGTATTTTTTATTATGGTCTGTAAAATTAACGGAATTGTTCTATTCTCCCGCTTTATTCTTTAAATTCTGGGCATACGTGCTTAAGGTGCCGGACAATTCACCCATCGCCTTATTAGCCCCGGCCAAAACGGTAAAATCTTTTTGATCGATCCCGTCTTCGTAGCGCTGCATGGTGTTCTTGGTCTGGGTGGCCGCAGTAACAAGCTGCTGATGCAATTCCGCATAATCATCCGGAATCTTATCGTAATTGATAATGGCATCGCAATCGCTTTTGATGGAATCCAGAGCTTTTTTAGTCGTCGACGCCCAATCGCTGTCACTCAGTTTTTCCTCTGAAAAATCCTTAAACTGGGTATTTAAGGTGTTGAGCTGATCGGTCATACTGGAAAACTTTTCATTGATAAACGAAACGTACTGACTGTCACTCACCTGATCACACCCGGCGAATGCCAGAACCACCATCACCAGAATGCCGCACAGTATCCCAGCGCTAAACTTTTTTTTAATCATTTTTCCCTCCGCAGTTTTGAGAACAGCCGGCACATCCCCGGGCCGCTCCCGGACACGGGCTTTCATCGTCAAACGCAATCCAGCTGGCGGCCTCGTCCGCCCCGGGGTAACGCCCGGAACAAACCAGCACCTCATCCAAAAAGACCATGGGCAGACATGCCGGCCCTTCCTGCTCCAAAGTTTCCCGGACTTCTTCGTTTTCCATAAACGCTTCGGGATATCCCAGCCGGTCCATGCGGCGCACGTCAATCCCCAAATCTTCAAGGCGTCCGCACAGCGTATCAAAAGCGCCGTCACCCTCTGCGATATCCAGCGCCGGATTTTCATAAATCGCTAACTCCATCGGTTCCTCCCTTTTAACTATCGTCTTAAACATAATCCGCAGGTTTTTCCGCCAAAGTTCCCGCTTTTCTCGCCATCCACTGGTCAATAAAATAAGCCAGATAACCCAGTCCGATAAAAATCACCGTGATGATCACCACCGACAGGGCAACCCGGGGAACCCCCAGTTTTTCCACGTCCAAAAAAGGATAAGGATACCGGGAGCCTGTAAAATTACTGATTCCCTGGCCGATATGGGCCGCGATCATCGCGTAGCCCAGATACATGTAGGGAAGAATAATCCAAAACAACGGGTGCCAGGCCCGGATCTGCCCTTTTTTGTCAAAAATCAGCCAGTCGAGAACGCTCATTGCCGGCACAATGATGTGGACAATCACCACGCCAACCAGCTGGGCCGTCGATGTCTGCATGGTGTACATTTGAATCAAAAGCGTGTTGGCGATGACCATGGTAAGGGCGACCCCCAACGTCGACATTCCCTTGGCCAAAGGGCTTAAAGTGGTGTCCTCGGGCGGTGCCGCATTGTACAGCCAGAGAAAATCCATCATAAAATAAACCAGGTTAAAGGCATTGCTGAGGACCGTAAAAAAATTGAACATTTGAAATTCAAAACGGCCTTCATTGACCCGGAACTGCAAGCCCAGCCCAATAATGGCAAAGAGAATCAGGACGCTTTTAAACAGCAGGGAAGCCTTCCGGCTACGGCAGTACATTGGAATGATCCTCTTTCGAATGGTAAACCTGGATTCCGTCCAATCCCCAGATTTTTTCGGAGAAGGCCCCGGGCTTCAAGCCCTCTTCAATCCGGGCCATGGTATTCATCCGGGCATCGATGATATCGATATGGTGAAGCAGCTCCGCCTCTGGAAACATCGGACGCACCGGACTCCCGTATTCAGGTTCGTAGTGGTGGGAGAGAACCATGTGTTTTAACATCATCACGACTTCCGGGTCGGTCCCCAGTTTTTTTCCAAATTCATCGATCGTCACAATCCCAGAGATAATATGCCCCAAAAGTTTGCCTTCCGGGGAATAATCATTGACGGAACCATTGGCGTCCGACTGCATTTCCGTGGTCTTTCCCAGATCGTGGATCATGATCCCGGCGAACAGCAGATCCGCATCGATAAAAGAATACAGTTTAGCCAGCGCCTTGCCGATCTGGAGCATGCTCCAGCTGTGGTACAGAAGACCGCCCTTAATGGCGTGGTGCATCCGTTTGGCCGCCGGAAAATAATTGAGCATCGCCCGTTTATCGTCAATCAAAGCCGCTGTGAGTTTTTTGAGATCTTCATTTTTAAACGCCGCAATGGTGTCGTCAAATTCCTTAAGCATCTGGGCGATGGAAACAGGAACAGTTTCCACAAAATCATCCACCGTTACCGGATCCCCTTCGTTCGCCAGCCGCATCCGGTTAACAATGATCTGAAGGTTTCCGTTGTATTCCTGGACCTTCGCCTTGATCTTAACCAGTTTGCCTGTAACAAATTCTTCTTCATCCGCTTCTTTCACGTCCCACATTTTGGCGTTCATCCCTGTAAATTCGCTGTCGCTCAGGGTCATATTAAAATAGCGGCTGCCGTTGGCGGACGTTTTGACCAGCTGGGATTTGATAAAGACATACCCCAACAAGTCGTCTCCTTTTTTGACTGTTTTTAAATTGATTGGATTCATATTTTCCTCCGATTGTTGTGTCATTTGCACGCTTCCGGATGTTCCTTCCGGTAAGTTTTAAGGCCTTCTGCCAATACTTTCATGGCCTGTTTGAGATCACTTTCTTTAATCACATAGGCCAGGCGCACTTCGTCCCGGCCGTCTTCCGGGTGGATATAAAAATCGTTGGCCGGTGACAGCAGAACGGTGGCTCCTTCATATTCAAAATCCGTGATCATCCATTCGATAAAATCGCAGGCGTCTTTGACCGGCAGTTTGACCATGTAGTAGAATGCGCCGGTCGGTTTCTTGCCCACCACGCCGTCCATCTGCATGAGAGCATCGTTCACAATCTCCCGGCGATGGGTATACTCGGCCAGAATTTCATCGAAGAAATCCATTCCCAGTTTAAACAGCTCCGCCGCCCCGGCCTGATCCACCGAGGATACCGCCAGACGCATTTGGCACAGCTTCCGGATTTCGTGCATCAGTGTCTTGTTTTTGGACAGGATAAACCCAATCCGTGCTCCGCAGGCCGAGTAGCGTTTGGAAATGCTGTCCACAATGATACAATGCCCGCTCAGTTCAGGGTAATGGCCCGGACTGATGTACCGGAGACCGTCGTAAACAAATTCCCGGTACACTTCGTCTGTCATAATAAACAGATCGTGGGCCAATGCCACGTCCCGGATCGTTTCAATCTCTGCTTTGGTAAAGACTTTGCCTGTCGGGTTGCCCGGGTTCGTAATCAAAATGGCTTTGGTCCGGTCTGTCACCAAGGCTTCAATGGTCTTCCGGTCCGGAAGGGCAAAGCCGTCTTCCGTATGGGTCATGATACCGACCAGTTTCACACTGGTGGCCGATGCCATTTCCTTGTAAATGCTGTAAAGGGGCTCCGGCGTCAGGATTTCATCCCCGGGGTTGCACACCGAAAGCAGGGTAAACAACAGCGCCTCACTGCCGCCGTTGGTAATGAGCATATCCTCCGGCTTGTAATACAAGCCATAACGTTCATAGTATTTACAGGCCTCATCCCTGAGGGAAGATTCCCCTTCCGGTGCGGCGTAGGCCAGCACATTTTCCTTCATGGCGTTGACCTTGCGCATGAACCCTTCCGGGGTTTTAATATCCGGCTGGCCAATGTTTAAATAATACACTTTTTTTCCCAGCTCTTTAACCTTGTCGACCAGGGGATAATATTTTAACAGGGCCGGTTCTCCCATGCCCTGAACTCTGCGTGATGCTTCCATCTGTTTATGCTTCCTTCCTAATTGTCTTCAATCGGCCTGAATTTTAATGTACAGTCTTCTGGTCCGGGGACCGTCAAACTCTGTAAAATACAGATTCTGCCAGGTTCCCAGCATCAGGCCGCCTTCTTCCAGAATCACCGTTTCCGAAAACCCGATCATGCTGGCTTTCAAATGGGCTGCCGAATTGCCTTCGATATGATGATAACCGTCCTCCCAGGGAACGATTTTATTGATTTCCATTGTAAAATCCCGGACCACATCCGGGTCCGCATTTTCGTTGATCGTTACCGCTGCGGTGGTATGGGGGACAAACACCGTCACCACCCCGTCTTTCACACCGCTTTCAGTCACCGCTTCTTTCACCAGCCGGGTCACATCCATCATCTGGGTGTGGGCTGTGGTGTGCAGCGTTTTAACGATTGTTTTAGACATCTTGTGTTCCTCCTTTATTCCCGACATGGGGCCTTTTGTGTTCGGCTGTTGAGCAGAAATACCGCTCCCAGAACACATATAATTCCGCAGATCCCGGTCACCGTGACCGGTTCCTGATAAACGACAATCCCCATCACCGTGGCCACCACCGGTTCAAAGCAGGCGATAATGGACGCGCGGCTGGCCTCAATATGCGCGAGCCCCGCCGTGTAACAAACGTAGGGCACCGCACTCGTAATGACGCCGCAGGCTAAAAGCCCCCAAACGGATTGGGGATGTGCGGCCATCACGCCCAGCAAATGACCCCAATTTACAAAGGGCAAACATCCCGCCGTGGCAAAAGCAAAACTCCAGGCCGTCACCGTGAGGGACGAATACTTCATCAGCCCGTAACGGCCAAAAATGCTGTACAAGGCGTAGCCAAAACCGGCTCCCAGCCCAAACAGAATCCCTGTGCCGCCAATCTGCACGCTCCCGCCGCCCAAAAGGCCGGTGACCAGTACACAGCCGCCAAAGGCCAGGACAAGGGCCACCCCTTTGCGCAGAGTAAAGTGCTCTTTAAACAGCCAGACTGAAAACCCCATCACAAAAATGGGTGCCGTGTACAAAAGAACCGCGGCAATGGACAGGCTCGTGCTCAGCAAACAGTGAAAGTAACACCATGAAAAGAAAACAAAGCTGACGATGCCCGCCCCGAAAAAACGCCACCAATCCCGGGGATTAATTTTTACCTTTCGGGGATCCCGCCAGGCCAGCCAGATAAACGCAAAAATCGCCGTCACAAAGGCCCGGACCAGGCAGATCTCCATGGTGGTATAGCCCAGAGCCGAGAGGGGACGGATAAACAACCCGATAATGCCCCAGCAAAAAGCCGCGAACAAAACCGAACCGACAGCCCGGTGATTCATTTGATAAAGGCCCGGCTTCCACTGGCCCCAAAATCTTTAATGCGAATCGCAGCAATGCTCTGAACAAATTTTGAAAATTTGGAATACCCTTTATCCTTAAAGCGGAATCCCGGAAAAACATCGTGAACCATGTTTCCCAAATATCCCAGCTCAATGCCATCCCGTCCGGCCTGACGCACTTTTTGCGTAACAAAATCCTCCACCTGCCGGTGGGAATCCTCGGACTGGCCCAGACTCACTGTCATGGCCCGGCCGCCCTTGGTCACTACAAACCGGCTGGATTCTTCCAAAAATTTTGAAAGCAGACTGTAACCGTAATTGCGCACATCAAAATCTGGATACTTGTTGTTGAGCCGGCTGCCCACTTCACCCAAACCCGTGAGTTTGCCGTTATTTTCATTTTCAGTAATGATACTGGCGATGGTATTTTCAATCGCCTTTCTGGACACCCGGGCCGGTTTGCGCTGCCGGGGACTCACTCCGGCGGCCGGCGTTTCCTGTTCTGCTTCCAGATCCTGTTCATAAGAATCCAGAATATTTTCCAGACTCACAAATTTGGTACAGGCATTTCTAAAAGCCCCGGGGGTTTTTTCTTCCCCCATGCCGATAATAATCATCCCGGATTCCCGCAGCCGGCTGGCCAGCCGGGTGAAATCCGAATCGCTGGACACGATACAAAATCCGTCCACCGCGCCGCCATATAAAATATCCATGGCGTCGATAATCAGCGCTGAATCCGTAGCGTTTTTCCCGCTGACATTACTGAACTGCTGAATGGGCGTAATGGAATTGGACAACAGCTCATCCTTCCATTTACTGGCGTTGGTGCTGGTCCAGTCCCCATAAATGCGCTTGTAAGTCGCAATGCCGTAATTGGTCATCTCGTCTAAAATCCCGGCGATATACCGCGCCGAAATATTGTCACCATCGATTAATATGGCAAACTTTTTTTCTTCTATATCCATCCTGATTGATCCTCTAACTCTCTGTTTTAATTTTCTTCCATTCCGATCTTGTTCGATTGCCTTATTTTACCATAAACCACCGGAGAGTGATAATAATTTGCCGGAAATTATCCCGGCTGTTTTTCACAAAAATAACCACCCGGCTATAAACAGCTGCCCTGTAAAAAATATAAAATACCCAAGACCCGTGTGCGGCGCAAAAACGTCGCCTTTTTTAACCGGACCTTTTATGAAATACCGCTTGCATTATAAAACCTTTTCATATAAAATAATCCTAAAGAAAATGGAATTATTCCAAAAGGAGACTTGAAAATGGAAAAACGGATAACCCCTGCGGCCAGAATACTAATCGTTACGATGACGGTCTTCCTGCTGTTGCTGTGCGGAGAGGTCATCATGACCCCGTCTGCCCACGCGGCAGAGGGTGATCTCACCATTGACGCTTCCACCTTCCCGGATGAACATTTCCGGAATTGGGTCATCATGAACGTCGCCAAAGGATCAACCACCCTGACCCAGGCCGAGATCGACGCAACGACATCCATGGATATCAACAGCCAATACATCGCAGATTTAACAGGGATCGAATACTTTACCGCGCTGACGGACCTGAATTGTTACGGCAACTCTCTGACATCCCTTGATATGTCTACAAATCCAGCGCTGACAACACTGGATTGTTCCCTCAACTCCCTGACATCCCTGAATGTAAAAGCAAATACAAAACTGACCGATTTGAATTGCGGCTACAACAGCTTATCCGACCTGGATGTAGAAGCGAACACCGCGCTGACAAAACTTCATTGTTATTTCAACCAACTGACATCCCTTGATGTAAAAACCAATACCGGGCTGATGGACTTGAGCTGTTACAACAATCAACTGACCGCCCTGGACCTGACCGCCAATACGGCGCTGACAAATGTGAGCTGCTACAATAACAAACTGACTGCTCTTGATTTGACAAACGCCACCGCACTAACGACCTTGTATTGTTATTCCAACAACTTAACGGCCCTGGATCTGAGTAAAAATACGCAATTGAACAGTTTTCTTGGCCACGACCAAACGTACAGCGCTTTGCCCGTCACCGGCAGCAGCGCTAACTGGCAGGTGGATCTGAAAGCGCTGACTGGTCTGAATATGGCCAATGTGACCCTCGATGCCGGACAAGGTGCAACGTTAGATCCAACAACCGGTATCGTTACTTTTGACGCAACCATTGCGGACCGGCCGACAACTTTGAAGTATACCTACGCGACGGGAAACACCGTATATGATTCCGCCAAAACGATTCCTGTAACCGTCAACCTGAAGGAACCCACCCCTGTCACGGGCGTCACGTTAAACAAGACCACCCTTGATCTGATTGCCGGCGGGGAAGAAACCCTCACCGCCACCGTTGCGCCAGCCGATGCGACCAACAAGAACGTCACCTGGGCCAGCAGCGACACCACGGTCGCCACCGTTGCCGGCGGCAAGATCACCGCACTTAAGAGCGGAAGCACCACCATTACGGTCACCACCGAAGACGGGGCAAAAACAGCAACCTGTGCGGTCACCGTCAGCGACGCGAAGCCGGTCATCAACTACACAGTTCACGGTCAAAATTACGGCTGGAGCCAGGGGTACAAATCCGATGGGTCCACCGCCGGAACCACCGGACAGGGCCTGCGTATCGAAGCCATCAAAGCCAACGTCACCGACGTCGATGGCAAAGCCATTACCGGGTTGGGGGTAAGCTACAATACCCATCTGGAAAATATCGGCTGGCAAAAAAACGGAGCCAGTGACGACGGGGTTTCCGGAACCACCGGGGAAAGCCGTCAGATTGAACCCCTGCGCATGAAACCCACTGGCGATAAATCCGATGCCTACGACATTTACGACCGGGTCCAAATCCAAAATCTCGGATGGCTCAACTGGGCCGTCAACGGGGAAGACGCCACCTTTGCGGGAACCACCGGCTACAACCTCCGTGTGGAAGCCATCCAGGCTGTCATCGTTAAGAAGGGGGACCCGGCACCGGAATTGAACCCGGTCAGCGATACCGACATCACCCAATCCGTGGCAGAAAATGTATTGTATACCGCCCATATTCAAAACGACGGCTGGAACCAGGGCGAACAGCGGTCCAATCAGTTTGAAACCGGCACCGCCGGAACGGTTGGCCAATCCCTGCGCATGGAAGCCATCAAGGTCAAAGATAACAATGCAAACCTCAACCTGACCTACCGGGTGCACGTTCAGAACGAAGGATGGATGCTCTGGGTCCCCGAAGGCCGCATTGCCGGAACCACCGGCCGCGGCCTTCGAATGGAAGCTTTTGAACTGAAAGCCTCCGGCAGCGATGCGGATAAATACGATATCTCGTACCGGGTCATGGTCCAAGACAAAGGCTGGACCAACTGGGTTACCGACGGCGACATCGCCGGCACTACCGGACAAGGTCTGCGCATCGAAGCCATCCAGATCCGGGTCGTAGAAAATAATTAGAACGTTCACCCCTGGAGGAAACAGAAACACAACAGACCCCGCTATCTCATCATAGCGGGGTCTATTCTTTGTTTTACACGGTCCCTTTGTTGTGATTTCCCTTAATTTTTTCCATCCAAACCTTGACCTTTCGGCCCCCCGTGATACAATTGAAAAAACAATTATCATTGACAGAGAGGATGAAAAATATGAGTAATAAAAATTGGCCCGGCTTTCTGGCCGCAGGTATCGGAACCGCTGCAGCCGGCATCGGTCTGGCTTTGCATCATAAAAAACAAAAAGAAGCATCCGAAGAAGCCGTTATTTTCGGCTTGATTTGTCCCATGGAGGAAGAAACCACTCCTTTTCGGGAAGCCATGGACATCACAGAAACCACACGGCTTTCAGGCCTGACCTTTTATAAAGGAACGCTGGATGGGCAAACCGTCGTCCTCTCCCAGTGCGGTGTGGGCAAGGTAAACGCCGCTGTCTGCGCGGAAATTTTGTGTGAACACTTTCAGATCAGCTACCTGATTAACATCGGCGTGGCCGGAACGACCCACGAAGGCATCAAACAAGGGGATATCGTCATCGGCAACGATGCCGTCCAGCACGACATGGATGTCACTTGCCGGGGATACCGCCCCGGGGAAGTCCCGGATATGTTCGTCTCTTATTTCCTGGCTGACGATGACCTGATCGCCCTGGCGGAACAGGCCGCCAAAAATTGTGAACTGGACGGCGCCGCGGTTCATACCGGCCGGATTGCCAGCGGGGACCAATTTATCTGCGGCGGGGAACAAGCCGATAAAATAAAGGAAACCTTTGACCCTTACGCCGTGGAAATGGAAGGGGCCGCCGTTGCCCAGACCGCCTGGGTCAACCAGATTCCCTTTGTCATCATCCGGGCCATTTCAGACAATGCCGACAAAGACGCCCCTACAAGCAGTTACGATGATTTTCTGCCCCTGGCTGTCATTCATTCTTTTTCCCTCGTGCGCAGGATGCTTTTACTGGCCGGCGGGGAAGAAGCTCCAAAAGCATAAAAGAAGCGCATAATCTGAAGTTGAAACCACTATCAAAGCCGGAGAAATCCTCCGGCTTTATTTTTTTACAATTATGAAGTTTTCCTGTAGAAAAAATGCGGCTAATAGAAATAACTTGTAATGATTATAAATTAAGACTATAATAACACCACAATTTGTTGTAAGCGGTCTGTTCAGACCGGGAAAGGATATCACATGAGTTTAGTGGATGTTTTAAAACAACGTCGAAGCTATTATCAGATTAATAAAAATCTTCCGGTATCGGAAGACGCCGTGATCAAACGAATCGAAGAGCTCACCGAGCTGGTTCCGGATGCTTTTAATATGAAAAGCTCCCGGGTCGTCGTCGCTCTGGGAAACAAACAGGATACCCTGTGGGATACCATTGACAAAGCCTTTGGCGGAAAAGTTCCTCCGGAAAAAATAGCTGGTTTTAAGGCCGGTGCCGGCACCGTACTCTATTTTTACGACGAATCCGTCGTCAAGGGTCTGCAGGATCAATTTCCGCTGTACGCCGGCAATTTCCCCGGCTGGGCCCTGCAATCCAGTGGGATGCTTCAGCTCAGTATCTGGAGCGGTCTCCGGGAAATGGGCATCGGCGCCTCCCTGCAGCATTACAATCCGGTCATCGATGACGCCGTCCGCACTTTGTTCGGTCTTCCGGAAAGCTATAAGCTGATCGCCCAGATGCCTTTTGGGGGCATTGCCGCCGAACCGGATCCCAAAGCTGCCGAGGACATTTCCAAACGTGTGGTGATTGCCAAATAATAAAAAAAGCCAGGCCCAAAGGCCTGGTTTTTTTATGCCGGCTTGTCTTTACAGCAACCGCAGCCGGGTTCTTCGGTCACTTTCCGGACCACATTCATCCCGACAAATGCCAAAAATGCCGCCGTTCCCGTCAGGAGTAAACTATAGGCCAATTTTTTCATTCGATTTAACCTCCCCAACATTTAGTAGACGTATTATACCATTCTTTTCTTAATGATGCTTTCAATCTAACGATGAACGGACCGTTTTCCAAGGCGCACCGCAGTGACGCCTGCGGCAAAAAACAGGGCAAACCCCAGAAGATAATAAGGCCAGATTAGAATACTGTCGGTTCCGGCAATGGCCACGACCCCTTTGAGCAGACTGCCGGTGGTCAGCAACGCCGCCGCTCCGTTCACAAAGCTGACAAAGCGCCGGCCGGACCGGCTTCGCCTGAGTTCCGGGTGCCGCCAAACCATCAGCGTGACCACCAGCCCCGCGGCCAGGGGATAGAGCCACATGCTGTCCATATATATACTTCTCACGCCGTGGGCAAACAGACTGTAAATCAGGGTAAAGATTCCGCACAAGAGGGCAGCCACGACATACCCGAGCCATACCGGCCATCGGTGTTTTTTAGAACCAGACAATATCGCTCACCGCCCTTTCCTGAATTTTATCCCCATTGGTCGTCGGCTGATTGACCACCGAGCCATTAAAGACCATGGTGGAGGAACCGCCGCCATCGAGATTATACGCTGTGCTGCAGCCTTTATCTTTCATAATCTGGGCCAGTTCCAGCAGGGACAAGCCTTTGGACGCATCCGTCCGGCCATCGGAAACCACGCAGATATAATGTAAATTCCCCACTTGGCCAATCGCCGTCCGGGGATTGGTCGTCATGGATTGATCCACCTCACTGTTTGCATCCACCACAATCTGGGAATCCTTTATTAATGCCGGGCCAAAACAGAAAACCTGCCAGGCGTTGCTCACAGCGGACAATGCCGTTTCGGATTCATTAATAATACTGAAATTACCGCTGGTATCCACCACCAGAGCGGCATCGTCCCCTGCGCTCCGGGCGGTATCCCGATAGCCCGTTCCATTTCGGACGACATAGCCGCCATCCCGGAAGCCGTAATAGTCTCCATTGATGGCGAGTACTGCTCCGTTGTCGCTGGCGATTTGAGACGTCGTCTCTTTGATGTTCCGGCCATAGGTGTTTTGAGCAAAGGCGGTTTTAAGCTGGTCGGCACTGGTCAGCTGGATATCCGCCACATAATAAGTGGTCCCGTCCACCTGGGCCGTTTCAATGCTGATCGTCTTGGTGCCATCACTGTAACTGGTGTCTGTCACCACCGGATCCGTGGCTGCCGCCGCTGTCGTGCTGGTGGCACTTGCCGTCTCCACACTTTTTGAACCCTTGGGAATCACAAAGGTATCCAACAAAACAAAAACCGTATAAGCCAATAAAAGGACGGTAAACAATACCGTCCCTCCGTGTTTTTTAATAAGGTTCATGTTTGACCGCCGCCCTTTCTGTCTGCTTCGCGTCGCAGAAGATAAACTGCTTTTGAATCCAGTAGCTGATAAAGAACAGACTGCCGTCCACGATAATCTTGGCAACTGTCGCCGCTCCGGTTACCTGATAGAGGGCGGTGACTAAAAGACCGCTCATACCCATTTGGGCTAAGAACAGCGTCAAATACTTAAGCCACTCAAACCCGGTATCTCCCCGCTTAAAGACCCACCGGTGATTGAGAATAAAATTGATGGTTCCGGAACAGATTCTGGCACAAACCGTGGCCAGGATCAATCCTGTTGCCGCCGTTCCAAAAACAAAATGTTCGGCGGCCCAGAAAAGCAGCAGATCCACTCCCGAACAGATCAGCGAGGAACAGGTGAACCGAATCATCCCCGAAAAAACCCGGAATCCATCTTTGACCGGATTAAAATGGGACGTGGGATTGCCCGCTTCATAGATAACCGAAATTGGAATGGTCTCCAGTTCCCAATCCGACCGGGCTGCATCCATCAAAAAATTGGCCTCCAACTCAAAGCGGTCCCCTTTGGCGTTAAGCAGCATTTCGCTCATTCCCCGGGGAATGCCCCGCAATCCAGTCTGGGTGTCTTTGAGTCTGCATCCGGTGGCCAGATAAAAGACCAGGGAAGAGATCCGGTTGCCCCAGCGGCTCTTAAACGGAACCCCTTTTTGTGAAAAATCCCGGACTCCAAGCATCAAAGTCCGGGGATGTTTTTCTAACGCATCACAAAGAGCCGTAATATCTTCCGGCGTATGCTGTCCATCCGCATCCGCTGTCACCCAGCCGGTTGAAATGGGGAAATGCCGTTTGCAATAGGAC
>JAQWCN010000097.1 GCA_028705955.1 Eubacteriaceae bacterium | reverse complement strand
CTCTGTCATTTGTACTTTGTGTACTGGTTTCTTTTCTCTTCTTGCCATAATAAAAGGCCTCCTATGATTTTATTTTATCATAGAAGACCTTATATATCGCTATTTACAGAAAAACTTTCACAGACTCGTAGTTGGTGGGGCACCGTCATAAATTCAATCTGCTAAATATTGATTATCAACTATAAAGACTTTTTTATCTGCTAAATATTGATTATCAACTATAAAGACCTTTTCGTCTGCCAAATATTGATTATCTACTATAAAGACCTTTTCGTCTGCCAAATATTGATTATCTACTATAAAGACCTTTTCGTCTGCTAAATATTGATTGTCGACGATAAATATTTTACCCATTTTGTTTCACCTCATAAATTAAATTTTGTATTATATCAAGTTCTTTTAATTGCAATTAGCATTCAAAGCAGTAGTGAAATAGCCTAAAGGTGGTGCTATTGAAACTTCCCCTGAGGTTTTAACACCGTTTCCCACAATGATAAACAAAACATACTTGTCATATACCTCTGCAGTATTCCATTCGACTAAAAAACCAAAGGTGTCCATTCAATATTTGTTTTGATGGAATACTTATCAAATATCGCATAGGCTTCTGTTTTTGAAAGATTCTTCAATACAGTTCCCTTTTGATTTCTCAAGGTATAAACTTCTCCAGAAGCGTTCTCCAAATACACATTTTCAATAAAGCTCAAATCGTAATCGCCAACTTTATAATAACTCCAGCCATGTGAATAGGCCCCTCCAGATCCAAAATCGATTATGTAATTGTTGGGATCCAGATAATATCTCCCTCTAATATATGCATCCCGTCCTAAAATTCGGACTGGCGAACCATTTTTGACTTGAAAAATCACTGCTATTTCATGATTGCACTTACCAGCGTATGGAAAAACTGCATAATTCCATGGCTTAACCTGTATACCTATTATTAATTCGGGTATCCCATCATTTGATAAATCTTCATAACAATAATATAATTGTCCCATCTCATATCTTCCATCTTTCCAATTCAAAGCTTTGAGTTCTGATTCAATCCCAGGATATAATGATAGCGGATTTTCATAAAACGGTTCTGCTTTATCTACCACGCCACTTGGCGTACCTGACCCAGTCGGAACGATGACGATCTTAATACCTTCAAGCCGATAACCGAAACCAGCCGTCCCAGCTGATTCACCATTTTTGGCCCAACCCAGCCAACCCATGTTTTGAGCATGAACCTGATAATAAACATCAAACTTTGCAGCATCTGCACCGGTTAGTTTGATTTGAATGGCCTCCAAACGATAGGAAAGACCTTCAGTACCGCTCATGGTTCCATTTGACTTCCAGCCTTCTGTATCAGCTTCCCAACCAATATTCTGGATGTGGGTCTGGTAATTGATCCCCAGATCATAGCCTTGGGTATCCAACTTGGCTTCAATTCCCTCTAAACGAAACCCCTTACCTGATGTACCGCTCATCGTTCCATCTTTTTTCCAATCCTGCCATCCTTCGTTCTGCACATGGGTGCGATAATTCACACTTGGGTTTGTTGCAGCTGACACACTGGCTGGGATCATTCCGACCAACAACAGTATCGACAATAACAATACAGGTAACTTTTGAATGCTTTTCTCCACAAATTTGATCTCCTTTTCGTTTTTATACTAGAAAAAATAATTATGTGAATACTGATAATTTTAATTTGCGTAGTTTTAATAAAAGCCTATGCAAAATTAAAGCTATATTGCTAAGGCACGAAGACAGTTTTTTGTAATTTTATTGGCGCGTATACATTCCCTCCCCCAGAATCAATTTATTTGGCCACTTTGACGTATTTGCCAGAAGCGTGCTAAACTTAGCTGTGTTACCAACTGATACAATACTGTTCATATCCACATTAAGCATTGTTGTTCCGTTTATATCGACCGTGTTAATCCAAAAATCAAAATCCAATGAATCGCTGTTTCCGTTTGAAAAATCTCTTAACAACGTGATATGGCCTGTTGTTGGACTTGTTTTTGTGATCTTAAATATTGTTGAACTACCGGGCGGATGTACACCCCACGTTCCAATCATTTTATCTAACACCTGTTCTATATCTGATAACTGAACAAAAGCATTTTCAGTTGTTCCAGGTGCAGCCGAACCTTTTGGAAGTATAATAACTTCAATTCCTTCAAGCCGATAACCATAACCAGCAGTACCAGCGTCCTCTGCATTTTTAGCCCATCCCATCCAGCCAATATTTTGAGCGTGAACCCGATAATAAACATCAAACTTATCCGCATCCGCCCCGGTCAATTTAATTTGAATGGCCTCTAAACGATATGAAAGACCCTCAGTACCGCTCATAGTTCCATTTGACTTCCAACCTCTTGAAGTATCAGCTTCCCAACCAATATTCTGGATGTGGGTCTGGTAATTGATCCCGAGATCATAACCTTGTGTATCCAACTTAACTTCAATTCCCTCTAAACGCAGCCCCTTGGCCGATGTACCGCTCATCGTTCCATCTTTTTTCCAATCCTGCCATCCTTCATTCTGCACATGGGTGCGATAATTCACACTTGGGTATGTTGCAGCTGACGCACTGGCTGGGATCATCCCAACAATAAGCAATAAAGCCAACAACAATACCGACAACTTTTGCATACTTTTACTCACAAATTCATCCTCCTTCTCAACTCCTGATATTTTTATTTTATGAACAGAATGCTGTTGCATCATATTTTTTTAAACAATGTTTCATTAAATTGAAGATGACTTTAATTCAATAGTAACAATCTTTCAAATGCTTGTCAACGTGTGGCAAACAGTGTGACATGATTTTATTTTAAATAAAAAAAGCCCCTCCGAAGGTGGCCATCAAATTACACGTTCTGAAAGAAACAGGGCGCCAGCGGCGGAGACCGGCCGACCTGGATCCCCAGTCGAACTCGAACGTAAGAGCAAGCCGCTCGCTCTGGCCGGCAGGCCAGGACGAAGGCGGAAAACGAAAGCTATCAGTAGTTCTGGTGTAGCGTTAGGGGAGCCAGCACGCAGACGGCGCAGTAGAAGAGGTCACTGTCGCCCGGGGAGC
Source organism: Eubacteriaceae bacterium (assembly GCA_028705955.1). Classification (GTDB taxonomy): domain Bacteria; phylum Bacillota; class Clostridia; order Eubacteriales; family Eubacteriaceae; genus JAQWCN01. Next base: position 3,306 of record JAQWCN010000097.1, on the reverse strand, counting down.
TACGGTGTTAAGCCGGTGGCGGGTTTGACCAAGACGTTAAGGGCGATGGGCAGAGTTGGCGGCAGTCCGCCACGGAGGCCGGACGACCGGAGTCCAAGACGAACTCGAACGTAATGTGATTTTTACACAATTTTATGTTATCTTTCACCATTTTTATGCAAAACATGCAAAAGCTAATATTTAACAATCTACAAGATATTATCTAAATTCGCAAGATCAATTAACTATATGGGATTGTTGTGGAACGACGTAATATGGGCGAACTGTTTACGGTTGTGTAGTGAGGGGCGACTGGGCGCAAGCCATCACGGCAGTAAAAACCAGGGCTGACCCAAGTCTCCGGCGTGAGCCGATGGCGGTGCCAAGAAGATATAGAGTAATGCTAGCCTTGCCGCAGCGAAAGGGCAACGTCAGCGGAGGCAGGGCGGTGCCGTGCGACGGCAGTGGTGGCCACCACGAACAAAGCCCCGGGCGTGGAGCCGGGGGCGTCGGTAGCAGGATAAACTGATGACGGCAGGGTGAGAGCAGCGCGAACACGGTGCCAAACCCCGGCGAACCTCAAGCCGGCAAAAAAATAAGCCCCCAGCAATTTTCTTCTTTCAAAAATTGCCGGGGGCGGGGGACGCGTACTCAACTAAAACTGTTTTGCTACTCGCTTATCTTTAATTGTCAAGTTTATCAATCAGTTGACCATTGCCATCATATAACTCGGCCGGATCGTTCTCGCTGTTGTTCCAGGTACCGCCGCCATCGTTCCAATGAAAATCAATACCGGTATTATTGGCTGAATCGCCGATTTTAACCGCGGCGCCAGCCGCTAAACTAAAGGCCGGAAAGGTAAAGGTCTGATTGCCTCTAACCGAGACAATTTTCCAGCCGGTCAGATCAACCGCATTGACACTGGAATTTTTGATCACAATATATTCGGCCTTTTTATTCAGTTCGCTGATCGCAACACCGCCGTTATTCTGTCCCTCTTGAGTGGTAAGGCCCAGGTCCTGATTTACCGCATCGGGATTGACATTATCAAATTCATCATTGATCACATTTCCCTTCAAGGTGTAGGTATAACTGTAATGGCTGGGGATCTGGGTCGTCGTCGACGGATAGGTGATCACTGCCGTAAAATTGCTGCAGCCACCGGCATCACGAATTACTTTTTCCATATAGGCCTGATCGCCATCACGATTGAGGGTGCTGTCTTGCGGGGTGATATTATAAGCATTGGACACACCGCCCAGCGAATCGGCAATGACATGGCCCTCATCAAGGGTTGGACTTTCAGTGCCAAGAACTTTGGCCTCATCGGGATAATATCTTCCCGTTGCAAGAACCGGTTCTTTATCATCATCCTGTAAAATAATTTTGGCCGCCGTCACCTTGACCAATTGACCGTATTCATTGGTGAAGGCATAATACTCACGATCACCATATCCGATGTCAACCACAACATTGGACTGACGTTCTCCCGATAAATCCCCGCCATCAACTTCAATGCGGGTATAACCGTTAAAATCCGTTTCATTGACGACCGCCGATTCACGGCAGCCGGCAATGACAAACACGGATAGCAGGATCAGTGTAACAACAGCCGCTTCCTTCCATGAACGGTTTTTGCATAAATCTCTAATTTTTACCATTTTTCGTTCCTCTTATCATTTCTCATTTTTCAATGGCACCGACATTATCGGTTAAAATCTAAAAATCCCACCCACAAGAAACTTGCGAATGGGATTACACTGCGATGTATGGCGTGCCCTGGGCGTACCCTCCCGTATGCACGACATTAATTAAGGCAAAAGGTCGATTTTAATTAAGAATTGCTCAAGATATGATCGTATTATTCAGCGATTTTCTTTGATTTATATCAGAATAATGTCACTTCTTTATGTGCTAATGGGCCGCACCACTTCACAGCGATAATCATTATCAACATGAATAGACGCTTAAAACCGCTTTAATATACCATTCACAAGAAATTCTTTCGTTTTTTCAATCCAATGATTCAAATTTATTTTATCTCAAGGGTTTTTGTTTTAAACCGCTGCCTTTTTTAAATGTTTTTAAATTCACTCTTTTATGAGGTTTTGCATCAATAGGCACAATAGCTAGGGTTTTGCCTAACGGTCGTAGTATTTTCAGAATGGTCATTAATTGTGGATCTGTTGTTCCTCTTTCCATCCGGGCAATTACTGGTTGCTTTACGCCACTGGCTTCTTCCAATTGCTTTTGAGTGATTCCTTTATCTTGTCTGGCATGAATCAGCTCACTGATTAGGGCAACCCTCAAATCAGATTCCATTATTTCCTCTGGGGTAAATGTTCTTTTTTCAAAATCTTCCCAGCTTGAACCTATTGGGCTTACTTTTGTTTTACTCATGTTCAACGCTCCTTTCAATAAAATCTCTCATATTTCTTTTTGCTTGTTCAATCTCCCTTTTAGGAGTTTTCTGTGTTTTCTTCATGAAATAATGAAGTAGTACAAAGCGATTGCCATCCCACCCAACGAATAAGATACGATCTCTTAATGGCCTTAATTCCCAGATTTCACCTTCTAAATGTTTAACAAATGGCTCTCCAGCTCTTGTTCCATGTTCTCTGAGTATCTTCATGTAGTCTCTGATTTTGTTTAGTTTGATCCTGCTATCCTTATCCTTTTTGCTCGCTAGTTCTTCTAAATATTCCAACACTGGCTCTTTGCCATTTTGGTCGCTGTAAAAATCTATTTTGTACATACATATTAATTACCTTTCTATTATGATTCCATTATAACTCTTAAGTTATAATGACGCAATCAATTTTGATTATTTTTATTTCTTGAACCCAACCTTCAAAGTACTAATACATATTTATTCAGATGACCATTTTGAGAAATTCCAGAAAATAAGATAAACTATACACATGAGTAGAAAATGACGAAGCTGGAACCCAGAGGTAAAAACAGCCACCGTGCTTCAAAATCTTCAGCGAAGAAAATACGTTAGCCGATAGCTCTGAAAAATTTGATGTTCAATGTACCACTGTACCACTATTGATAGCAATAACAACAGTGGGGCTTTATCTGAGATAGCGCCAGAACAATAAGGACTGCACTATCAATCCCAATTGCAATATTGTCAACTATTCCCCGCATAATGTTCATAGTTTAATCGGATATCATTTTACTTCGTTTAACACATGTGAGTATTCCGTCGATTTTGAGCCACACAATCTGATACGCAGAGCCATATAATCCGAAGTGGTGAGCCACCCGTTGAAAATTTGGAATCCGCTCTTGAGAACCACTTTTGTAAGTATTAAAATTAAG
>JAQWCN010000096.1 GCA_028705955.1 Eubacteriaceae bacterium | reverse complement strand
CCCGTTCAGAAGCGCAGCTCGTTCGTCTGGCCAAAGCCGCCGGCATCCGGGTCACTGGCCTGTCTTCCTTTTACGCCGGGGATCCCCTGCCCCCTTCCGATCCTGTTATCGTGCTGGGTTACGCCGGGCTTTCCCCCGAATCCCTTGCCCCGGCCATTTCTGCCCTGGCCCGGGCCTGGGCCAAGCCATAAAAAAAGAGCACTTTTCAGTGCTCTTCAAGTTGCTGCTTGAGTTTTTTATATTCCCGGACCATCCCCTGAAAACGGCTGTTATACTCAATGACATGATCGACCCGGCGCTTGGTTACTTCTGCTACAAAAGGTTTGGTAATATAGTCGCTGACCCCTTTTTGCAGCATTTCTGTCTGGATTTTTGAATCCTGTTCCGAAGAAATCATTACCACCGGAATGTCTGCAAGCTCCGGATCAGCATTTTTATGATCGAGGAAGACATCCCCTTTCATCACCGGCATCATCATATCCAGTAATATAATATCCACATCACCCTTTTCTTTTTTTAACCATTCCAGGGCAATGCTGCCATTTTCCGCTTCGACTATTTCATAATCTTCTGCAAAAAAGGACGTCAGTATTTTTCTCCCGACGGCAGTATCGTCGACAATGAGCATTCTTTTGCGATGATTCAGATCTTTCAAAACGGTATTCTGGATTTGCCGGAGTCCTTTTTCCAGTATTTTTTCGTTTGAAATATCATTGATCACAACGCATAAAAGGGATGCGTCCATCAGAGACTGAAGATACTGAATCTTTGCGTGATACCATTTGGGCGTCCCGGTATCCCCACGACTGTACTCACATTCCGAAGTTCCCTTTTTACAAACCGCATCAGCAAAGGCTGCGTTAAGCTGACAAACAGACTCCTGGGGAAGGTTGTGGCCAAAGCTTTCCCCCATGATTCCCTCTGACGCCTTACTTGGAAATTCCTGATGAAAAGCCTTATTGACCCGGATAATCTGATAATCCCCCTGGGTGTATTCTACCATGGCCAGGGGAATGGATATGCCGCGCAAGATGGCTTCAACCTGCGGGGTCGCGGACCACACACCATTAATCTCTTCCAATTCCTCATTGGAAAAACCAGTCAGCGGATTGGATTTTCCGCTTTCTTTAATCAATTGTTCGTAATCTGTTTCCGGCATGGGTTTCGCAAAATAATAACCCTGCACATAACCACAGCCAACCCCTTGTAAAAACTGGATCTGATCGGTCGTTTCAACGCCTTCAACAACAACCGGCATCCCCAGCCATCCCGCCATCCGGATGACAGACGCCAAAATTTTTTCACTCCGGGTATCATCTTCTCCCGTCGGCAAAAATTTCATATCAATTTTTAAAATATCCACATTGATATCTTTCAGGGTGTTGAGGGAGGAATAACCGCTTCCAAAATCATCCATCAGAATGACAAAGCCTGCCTCGTGAAGTTCCCAAATGGTCTGTTTCATCAAAACAGGATTATCCATATAGGCACTTTCTGTGAGTTCCAAATGCATCAGTTCTGGTGGAACATTATATTTGGTCACAAGATCATTAAAAACATCGACCAGATGGGGATTATTAAGGCTCACCCGGGACATGTTGACAGAAATCGGCGCCGGATCATGTCCCTGCTCAATCCATTTGTGCAGCATCTGACACACTTTTTCCCACATGTACCGGTCGAGTTTGGCAATAAATCCATTCTGTTCAAAAACAGGAATAAACTGTCCCGGGGAAATAAGGCCTTTCCCGGGATGATCCCAGCGGACCAGTGCTTCCCCGCCAAAGGGAAGACCGTCGATCAAATTGTATTTTGGTTGAACGTAGACAATAAATTCTTCCCGGTCAATGGCCGCCTGCATATCATTCATAATCAGCTGCTGCTGATAAATCTGATCACTCATGGATTGATCGTACAACGAAAAATGATTGGCCGGGTTTTCAGCGATTTTTCGCTCCGCTGTGGCCGCCCGGGCATACATCATTTCTACATCGATATCCCTTTCGTCGATAATGTAGGCTCCAAAAGAAAGCTCGATACAATAATTGGGACTGATGTTATCAATGGACTGCTGTAGCCCCTCTATGTGTTCCCGGACTCTTTTTTTATCACAGGGTTCACAAAGGCAGAAAATATCCGATTCCATGCGCCCATAAGTATAGGCTTCTGTCCGGGACAGGTGCGCCAACAGGTTTCCCATCGTGCGAAGCAATGCATTTCCTTTTTCCAGACCAAAAAAAGCGTTGTAAAGACGAAAGCGGTTGATATTGATCCGGATCAGAACATATACCGTTTCCGGATGGCGATCGATCAATAACCGGGTTTCTTTTAGAAAATTGGCCCGGTTATAAATCCCTGTGAGGGCATCCCGCTCCGCCATGGTTTTCATTTTTTCAGCAGCGACATCTGGCTTAAATCAATAATATTTTTTAAACGCAACCGGAGCACCTCCGGCAAATAGGGTTTGGAGACAAAATCCCAGGCTCCCAGCTGAAGGCAGCGTGTTTCCGCCCCGCGTTCATTATCTCCTGTTGCAATCAGAATGGGAATTTTTTTCCATTGTTCATTTTGTGCAATGTGTTCTAAAAATTCATAACCATCCATCACCGGCATGACCAGATCCAAAATGACAGCATCAATTTCTGAGGCTCGTTCTTTTAAAACCCTCAACCCTTCTTCTCCATTGGCCGCTTCCAAAAGTGTATACGTATCCTGAAGAAGCTTGCAACAGATCTTTCGGTTAATGGCACTGTCATCAATGATTAATACATTTTTTTTACAATCCATGGCTTTCTCCATTTTCATTGCTCAGATGTATTTGATAAGAATATTATACCACATTTGGATAAAAATGTATCGTTTTCTTTAAATATTCTTATTAATTCCTATCGTTGATTGTATTTTAAATAACGTTGATGCCATTAACAGGGGCCACAAACCTGCGCTTCCTTTTTTATCTGGTATAATAGATTATACAAAAAATAATTTAAAGGAGATTATTCATGCTCAAAGAATACCTGAAACAAGTCCGAACGACCACACCGCTGGTCCACAATATTACCAATTATGTCACGGTTAACGACTGTGCCAATATTTTAATTGCCTGCGGCGGGGCACCGATTATGGCAGATGACCTGGACGATGCGGTCGAAATCACCGCCATTTGCGGTGGCTTAAACCTGAACATCGGCACCCTGAACAGCCGCACCATTCCCACAATGTTTGCCTCCGGGAAAAAAGCGGCGGAACTGGGCCATCCTATTTTGCTGGACCCCGTTGGCGCCGGCGCTTCGACCCTCCGAACCAAAACCGCTTCTGATCTTGCTGACCAACTTCCCCTGACGGTAATTCGCGGCAATCTATCCGAAATTAAAACGCTGGCCACCGGTTCCGGCGGTGCCCGGGGCGTGGACGCTGCTATCGCCGACGTGATCAATGAAGATACCCTGGACGGGATCATCACCTTCGCCCAGGATTACGCCAAACGCAGCGGAGCCATTATCGCCATTACCGGAGCAACGGATCTGGTCACCACAGCGGATCAGGCCTGTGTCATTAAAAACGGGGATCCGATGATGGCCAGCATCACCGGCAGCGGCTGTATGCTCTCGGCCATGACAACCGCCTACCTGACCGCCAATCCCAATGATCCTTTTATGGCAACGGTCGCTGCTATTTGTGCCATGGGCGTCTGTGGAGAAATTGCCAAAGCCGCGCTTCTGCCCGGGGAGGGCAATGCCACTTTTCGCAACCGTCTGATTGACGCCGTGTATAACCTCACCGGCGACACGCTGGATACCCAGGCGCGTTTCACACTAATATAAAAAAATCGGAGCATTGCTCCGATTTTTTTTATTTTTCTACAAAAGGCCGGGCCGTCGATCCGGGAGCGGAGTTCCCCTTGGGCACCAATACAATCTGAATGGCCTCCAGCCGGTACGCATAACCTGCGGTCCCCGCTTTTTTCCCATTGGAGGCCCAATCCATCCAGCCAATATTTTCGGCGTGAACCCGGTAGTAAATATCATATTCTTGCGCCATGGTTCCAGTCAGCTGGATCTGAATCGCTTCCAGCCGTTTGGCCTCGCCGCTGGTCCCGGACATATCGCCATTTTGCTTCCAGCCCTTTTCCCAGCCGTAATCCTGAATGTGGGTCTTGTATTGAACCGCTCCGCTGTATCCGGGCATGACCAGCTGGATTTTAATGCCTTCCAACCGTTTGGCCTGCCCCGCTGTTCCGCTGAGCGCACCGTCTTTCATCCAGGCCTGCCAGCCAAAATCCTGAACGTGGGTTTGGTACTGCACCAGCGGATGAACGTAGGCATTGTCTGTGCTCCCCGGCGCCGCACTGCCTTTTGCAACCAGCCGGATTTCGATGGCTTCCAGACGATAGCTGTAACCGGATGTCCCGGCACTTTCCCCGTTTTTAGCCCATCCCATCCAGCCGATGTTTTCGGCATGGACCCGGTAATAGATATCGTAATGCTCAGCTATATCACCGGTCAGTTGAATCTGGATGGCTTCCAGCCGTTTGGCCTGACCGGACGTTCCGGACATGGCCCCGTCGGACCGCCCCCCCTGCCAGCCGATATCCTGAATGTGGGTCTGATAGGTAATGCCGCCGGCATAGCCGTAGTTTGCGGAATCCAAACTGATTTTGATGGCTTCCAGCCGCTTGGCCTGACCGTCGGTTCCGCTTTCTTCCCCTTCGTTCCGCCATCCCTGCCAGCCAATATCCTCTACATGGGTTTGATAGATCAGGCTTCTGCGCAAGTTGACGGTATAATCCATCGTCCGGCTGACTGAAGCTCCCAGACGATCCTGAACCGTCAGGGTTATTTTGTAATTGCCTTCCTGATCCGGGGTCCAGGTCAATAATGAATCGCTGCTGGCGTTCTTCCGTTCAACTTCCTGACCATCCTTGGTAATGACATAGGCATACGTATAGGGCGCGTACCCGTTTTGAGCCTGGGCGGTCACGTTAACCGGCCACTCCACTGGCTTTTCCTCTCCGCTCACCTTGTCTGCAGAAAAGGACGCGATGGACAGATTGTCTGTGCTCACCGTGTAGGTGTACTGTTTTTCCGCCGTCTCACCCGCGGCATCAGTCAGCGTGACCGTAATGGTATAGGTGCCGGTTGCGGTAGGCGTCCAGGTAAAGGTGCTGCCGGTGCTCTCTGCCGTCTGGGTTCCGTTTTGAGTAACCACATAATGGAAAGTGTAAGGCGTTGTTCCCCTTGTTCCGGAGGCAGAAAACGTCACCGCATTTTGCCGGGTTCCCATCACAATGGCCGTCTCCTGGTCCGGGGTCCCGCTGACCGTTAAAAGCGGTGCTGCCGGTTGTTCCACTATCTGGAGGGCATTATCGATCTGTACCAGTCCGTTGCCATATTCGTCGTCCTTCCCGGTGGTGCCGAGATCCTTGGCCGTATCACTGATAATCTGACGGACTTCATCCGCCGTCAACGCGCTGTTCTTTGCAAAAATCATCGCGGCTTCCCCGGCGACAACCGGTGAGGAAAAAGAAGTCCCCCCTTCGGTGACATAACTCCCGGTGATGCCTGCTGATTCCAGATTGTTGCCGGGAGCCGCCACTTCAACCTGATCGTTGGTATCGGAAAAACTGCAAATCTGATCATTGGCATCGGTAGCCGACACCGAGATCACCTCATCAAAGGACGCCGGGTACAAACAAACCCCTTTGGTATCATTGTTTCCCGCTGCCGCAACCAGCACCTTACCACTGGACGCCACCTGTTGGACCGCCGTGTGCATGGCGTTCATTGCACTGGTCCCAATCCCCGCCGCGGTCCCGCCAAAGGACATGTTCACCACTTTAATACTTGAATCTGCCGCTATTTTCTGGAGCGATGCCACCACACAGGAAATATTAATCTGCGTGTCTGATGTGTTTTTCCCTCCGCAGCGGTAGGGAACAATGGTCACGTTGGTACTGCCGGCGACACCGGCGCTGCCCTTTAAATTGTTGGCCGTCGCGGCGAGAATCCCGGATACTGCCGTTCCATGACCAAATAAATCCTCCCCGGAATACTGGGGATAGTACGCCCCAAAAATATCATTGACGGCCGACACCCGTCCCGTTAAATCCGGATGGCTGGTATAACAGCCCGAATCGATCACCGCCACCTTCACATTGGATGTCCCGGTGACCGTATTCCAGGCATTGGCATTGCCGATATTGTAATACAGATAACTGCACTTGGAAAGCAGGGGATCATTGGGAAGGGACTGGGTTTCCATTGTCCCGTCGACAAAAGCCGACGCAACCTGATCATTACTGTCAAGATCGGCCGCCAACGCTTCGGCGCTCTGCCCCTCTGCAGGCTTTACCACATCCAGCTGATCGGTCAGGGTTGTGGCCTCGTCCACCTGATCCG
>JAQWCN010000095.1 GCA_028705955.1 Eubacteriaceae bacterium | reverse complement strand
AACAAAAACTGATTTTATGTTTTTCTGATTTTTCAAAACAACCTTTAATCAATCGGGTTAAACCCATATTAAGCCAATCACCCGGAACAATTCCGGTGGTACTATATTTTAAGAAAGAGAAGAAACGGTTTGGTGCTGACAAAAGCCTTTGGGTAACAGTCAATGATGCATTAATAAAAAATCTGAAAGGGATCCTGGGACAGGATAAGGTGAAAATGAGATGAAGAGAATAGGTGTTTTAACGAGTGGTGGAGATGCGCCAGGTATGAATGCAGCAATCCGTGCAGTTGTGCGGACAGCTCTGTATCATAAAATTGAAGTATATGGAATTAACAGAGGATATGCGGGATTGCTGGATAAAGATATTACACCCATGAATGTGTACTCGGTTGCCAGCATTTTGGATAAAGGGGGCACCATCCTCAGAACGTCCAGAAGTGATTTCTTCCCGACAGAAGCCGGTCAAAAACGGGCGGCAGAAGTATTAAAGGAATATAATATCGAAGCGCTTGTGGTCATTGGCGGAGACGGTAGTCTCAATGGTTCACTGTGTCTTAAACGTTTGGGTGTTGAAATTGTTGGGATTCCCGGAACCATTGACAATGACTTTGGTGCTTCGGATTATACAATTGGTTTTGATACAGCGGTATCGACAGCCATTGAAGCGATCGGAAAAATTCGGGATACCACATTTTCTCATAACCGGATCAATGTCGTTCAGGTGATGGGGCGTACTTGTGGGGATATTGCCCTGTATGCCGGATTCTCGGTTGGTGCCGAAGCGATGATTATTCCTGAAAAACCAACGCGTCTGGAAGAAATTTGCGAACGCTTGTTGATTGGAAAAGACCGGGGCAAATTGCATAGTATTGTTATGCTGGCAGAAGGTTGCGGCGGTTATCGGGATTATTGCAAAAAAATTGAAGAATTAACTCAGGTTACAACCAAAGGGACCAATCTCGGGTATATCCAAAGAGGTGGAGCACCGTCCCATTTTGATAGAAACTTAGCCAGCAATATGGGATATTATGCTGTTGAAGCAATCATTAAAGGTCAAACAGGGACTGTGATTTGTCAGCGGGATGGAAAATACATTGCGGTTAATCTGGAAGACGCTCTTAATACGCCAAAACAATTTAATGAAGAAATGTATGAAATAGCAAAGGTTTTGTCTATTTAGCGGAACAATAAAAAACGGAGGAACAAGTATTGAAGTTTAAAAGAACAAAGATGGTTTGTACCATGGGTCCGGCGACGGACCACCCGGGGATTATGGAGGCGCTTATTACTAATGGCATGAATGTGGCCCGGCTCAATTTCTCCCATGGAAGCCATGAGGAACACGCCGGACGGATTGCCAGGTTAAAAAAAGCCAGAAAAGATGCAGGAACGCCGATCGCAATTATGCTGGATACCAAGGGACCGGAAATCAGAACTGGGATTCTGAAAGAAGATAAGGTAACCCTTGAAGAAGGTCATGACATTGTATTAACGACAGACGATATTGAAGGGGATGCGACACGGGTCAGTGTCAGCTACAAAGGATTGCCGGAAGATGTGACTGTTGGCAATAAAATTCTTATCGATGACGGCTTGATGGAATTGACAGTAAAGGCGGTCAATGGCGGGGATATTACCTGCCGGATTGATAATGGTGGATTGCTGGGGTCTCGTAAAAGTGCCAATATTCCTGGCGTTTCGATTAATTTGCCTGGGTTGACAAAAAAAGATGAAGATGATTTAATCTTTGGAGTTGCCCAAGGAATTGATTTTGTCGCGGCCTCCTTTATTCGCAAACCCCAGGATGTGATTGCAATTCGCAAAGTTTTAGATAATAATGGCGGCAGTGATGTTCATATTATTTCTAAAATTGAAAATCAGGAAGGGGTCGATAAAATTGACCGGATCCTGGCTGTATCCGACGGTATTATGGTTGCCAGGGGAGATTTGGGCGTTGAAATTCCGGCTGAAGATGTTCCTCTGGTTCAGAAGAGCATTATTCGTAAATGTAATTTGTTGGGAAAACCAGTCATCACAGCGACACAAATGCTGGATTCCATGATTAGAAATCCCCGGCCAACCCGGGCAGAAGTCGGGGATGTAGCCAATGCAGTCTTTGATGGAACGGACGCAGTGATGCTTTCCGGAGAAACAGCAGCCGGTGATTATCCGGTAGAAGCGGTAAAAACCATGGCCGGAATCGTGGAAAAAATTGAAAACTCGGAAGAATATTGTACCCGCAATAAACCGGAACATGGAGAAATGACCATTACAAATGCTGTGGGTGAAGCGGTTGTTCAGATTGCAGAAAGTATGAATTGCGCAGCCATTGTCGCAGCATCCTCTTCCGGCCATACCCCACGGATGCTTTCTAAATATCGTCCAGAATGTCCTATTTTTGCCGTGAGCAGCAGTTATACCACGGTAAGACGTTCATGCCTCAGTTGGGGCGTTTACGGTATGCACCTGGCAGAACTTAATGACGCTGACTCCATGGTGATGGATGTCGTTAGAAGAGTTGAAAAGGCCGGGGCGGTTAAGATGGGAGATTTGGTTGTCGTAGCTGCAGGCGTGCCTTTAGGGGTACAAGGCAATACCAATATGATTAAAGTGCATACGGTTGGCAATGCAGTCCTTTCCGGGGTTGGAATTGGTGATAAAGCAGTTACTGGTTTTGCAAAACTCATTACACCGGATAACATTGATGACTTTAATGAAGGCGATATTTTGGTTTGCCGGGCGATCACCCCTGGAATTCATGGTGTGCTTGAAAAGGCAGCAGCGGTGGTCACGGGAGAAACCGGAGAAAATACAGAAGCTGATCATGTTGCCAGGGATTACAACATTCCGGTTGTGAAAGATGTGATTAAAGCGAATGAGATCATTAAGCATGGCAAAATTATTTCCGTTGATCCGGTACGTGGAATGATTTATCAAGGAAAGGTACGCATTCGGTAAGCTTATCGAAAAACTGAATGAAAACTGAATGATTGAAAAAACATTTGATTTTCATATGCGTGAACCTTATAATAAAACCTACAATAAAGTTTTAAATTATTCAAGATACAATAATGTATTTTAGTTTATGACTGTGAAAAAAGTAAAAATATCGAGCCAGTACCTCGATATTTTTATTTTTTGAAATCCACGTTCCATGAGCATCAAAACAGATCATTATTGTGTCTTTTTTTGTTGCCATGTTGAAATATAAATAAAAAAACTGGAGGGAAACATGGCGAAACAGAAGAAATACGATAATTTCAAAGATTTTTTGAACAAAAAGGATATTGAGATTTCCGTTCAGCGCTACTTGATCGATGCGCTAAAATACATGGCTTTTGGTTTATTTGGTACATTACTTATGGGCAGCATTCTCAATCAAATTGGTGTGCTGACCGGATGGACTTTTTTAACAGAAACGATTTGGCCGGCCGCAAAAGTAATGACAGGACCGGCGATTGCTGTGGCGGTGGCTTGGGCACTTAATGCACCGCCCCTTGTTCTCTTTTCCATTACCATTGGAGGGTATCTGGGCAATGAGCTTGGTGGACCAGCCGGGGCTTTGATTGCGGCGCTGGTGGCTACGGAATGTGGAAAAGCTGTCGCGGGGGAAACAAAAATAGATATTTTGGTCACTCCCTTCGTAACAATTCTTATTGGAGCATTTGTTGCAAGTCTGATCGGTCCGCCAATTGGGAATTTCATGACTTTCCTGGGTAATCTCATTATGTGGGCCACAGAGCAACAACCTGTAATCATGGGAGTTGTGATTGCAGTAATTGTGGGCATTGTTTTAACGCTGCCAATCTCCAGTGCGGCTTTATGTATCATGCTTAACTTGACCGGATTGGCGGCTGGTGCAGCGACGGTAGGATGCTGTTGTCAAATGGTTGGCTTTGCGGTTCAGAGCTTCAAAGATAACGGTGTTGGAGGTTTGGCGGCTCAGGGACTGGGAACCTCAATGATTCAAGTTCCCAACATCATTAAAAATTGGAAGATTTGGATTCCTCCAACGGTAGCATCTGCCATATTAGGGCCTTTGGCCACGACAGTTTTTCAAATGAAAAATACCGCTGTTGCAGCAGGAATGGGTACCTGCGGGTTGGTGGGACAAATCGGTACAGCGATGGCTATGGGTCAGGCGGGGGATCCTGTTCTCCAAATTGTTTTAAGCATTGGTCTCTTGCAAATCATTTTGCCGGCCATCGTAACCTATGGGATTTATCATATCTGTTATCGAAAAAAATGGATTAAAGACGGAGATATGGCTTTGAATTTGTGATTTCTTCGTGGATGATGAATGATAAGAGATCTTTAACAGAAGAAGAGTCCATGAAATGGTTTTGTTTTTATTGATTTGATTCTCTTAAAATGATATTATCTTCAAAGAATATCATTTTAGAAAGTGCAGAGAAAGGGATTTAAACGCCTTGGTCAGGAGGAATGAATGTCGCAGGTGATGCGTGATTTAAAAAAAGAAAAAGCTGATGGCGGTGAGAACCGACAAATTTCTTTATTCAAGAGCGTTGGGCTGGCGATGGGATTCGGGTTTTATTTGTTTGTCTATATGCTTTGTGCCGTTACGGCGAATGCCCGTTATGGAGAAATTGGGCAGGGAATGGTAGCTTTATTTGCCAGCTGTGGCTTGTTTGCCTTGTCCGCAGGGTATTTTCTTTATGGTTTTTTCCCAGGGAAAGAAACAAAATCACTGGTTATTCCCACGGCGGTGTGTATTGCCGCCGGGGGACTGGGGATGCTGGTTTTGAAAAACAGGATTATTTTTGTCATGGCGGCCATGGTGGCTCAACTGGCCTTCGGTGTTGTGGGAGGGTACATCCATGATATTTTTGCACGGGAATCCGGACGTATGGCGGCTCCGGGGTTTGCCATGGGGTGCGGGATTGCTTTGGCGACGGTTCTGCAGTTTGCAGTTCAATCCGGACAGGTTGTCATGCCAGTGCTGACGGTTTCTTTTCCGGCGATGGCACTGTTGTATATGCTGGAAAGCCTTAAAAGAGGACAGAAAAATCAATCTGCAGAGATTGATGACAGCCCTGTTTCCAGGCAATTTCCCCGCAGTCAAGTGGCGGTTCTGATTTTAAGTGTTGCGGTTATTGCGATGATTTTCGGGTTGAACAACGGGGCGGTGTCCTGGCTGTTGTTTGACAATCATCTGAATATTTTCAGTGGAGTGCGGCTGTTTTTCGCATTGTCTGCCATCCTGGCCGGTGCGGTTTCAGAAATTAAAGAGGGCAGGTATCTGCTCATTTCGACGCTTTGCGCAGTGATTCTCTCCCTGTTGACGCTGACTTTCTTATCTGCACCGAAAAACGATGGCGTATATTTGAGCTTGTTCTATGTTTTTGGTGGGTTTTACAGTGTGTTTCAGAGCCTGGCTTTTATTGGTGTGGCCCGGTCATTTCCTGGCGAGAGCAGAAAATGGGCAGGAATGGGTCGCGCGGTGGCTGCATTGGCCAATGGTGGTATTTCGCTGATGGTGGCCGGTTTGTTTAAAGATTTTGGATTTCAGCCACTGTTGATTGCCGGGACGGGAATGACTATTTTTTTGGTCGTCCTTCTAACAGCTGGGTATGCCACCGTGGCCCGGGAAAAAGAAATAGCAGTGTCAGAAGAAGAGCATTTAAATGAAGCTATCCCTGAAAGCGGAGCACGTATTGGTCCGGAAGAGAGGCTTGAGACTTTTGCCGGGAAATATTCACTCAGTGCGCGGGAGCAAGAGGTTTTAAAACTGGTGGTAACAACAGATCAGAGTATTAGAGCTATTGCGGATGAGATGGGGATTATCGACCGGTCAGTACAGAAACACCTAACGTCTATTTACCGAAAAACCGGTACATCCAGCCGGGTAGGACTTGTTCTTTTATATCATGAGGGCAGAAACAGGGAAAACCCATCTGCTGAAGCTGAAGAGAAGTGTGGGAAAACCGTATAAGTCTTTAGCTTCGTAGTGACGGCCTTGGGTATCGAAAACATCCAGATCCGGGGCGTTGAAAAATAAAATCGGATGAATTGACAAGAAAAGGAAAAAGATACAAGTGGCGCACGCTTTCAGCACTGAAATACTGGAAGCGTGTTTTTCTTTGGTGTAGAAAGCACAATAACATTCAAATAAAAACATTGAGATTTCCCATATCAATTGATACAATAACAACAGAAAAAAGGGAGGGGGGCTTATGGCAAAGATTAAGAAAAAATTTGTTTGTCAGAACTGTGGCTATACAACCGCTAAATGGATGGGAAAATGCACAGAATGTGGCGAATGGAATACCTTTGTTGAAGAATTGGACATCCCTCAATCCAAGGCGAAGGGAACCCATCCCGGCAGGGAACGGGGAGTTTATAATAAGCCCAAACGGATTAAGGACATTACGGCCCGGAAAGAAGGCCGGACGTCAACCGGCAATCATGAGTTGGACAGGGGTTTGGGCGGCGGGATTGTTCCGGGAGGGGTTATTCTCCTGGGAGGGGATCCCGGCATTGGTAA
>JAQWCN010000094.1 GCA_028705955.1 Eubacteriaceae bacterium | reverse complement strand
ACTCGGCTGCCAATATGGACGAACTCCTTTACCACCGCTATGTCGAAACCAAGCAACACAAACAGGGCAGTGGCCGCGCTTTGACCCGGCGCTCCATGGAGGAAGACAAGGCCTTTACCTCACTGCTTTTGGATCTGGTTGCTCCAATTGACAAAAATGTTTAGTCGCCGACACCCAGTCCGGTATTTTCTGTCAAAACGACCAACTGGGGATCTTTTTTCAATTCCGGAGCGTTTCGTATAAACCACTGAACCAGATTGTCATCGGCTTGAACCTTTGTCGTATTGGGATTGAACAAATTAAGATAAACTGTTTTAAAATGAGACTTGGCAATCGCCAGGTCTTTTTTAAATTGGCCGGTACTCTGTCCCTGCATTCCAAAGAGAAGACAGCATTCATCAAAAATGCCGGCGATCTCTTTTGGTGTCACCCCCCGGCCCATTCCTTTGTCCATAACCTCTTCCCGGAACCCTTCATCAAAGGTTTCAATGCCGATGCGCGGATGCAATGCAATCCCGGCATCCGCCAAAGTTTTCTTCAACGCCACAACCTGGTCTTTAAAACGCCAATGGCTTTCCATATGCAATGCGGTGATCGTCTGGTCTGCACACACCGCCATAATTTGCGCCTGCGTTTCCCCGGGAAGTTCAAAGTAAGAACCGGAGTTTAACACAACCAGGCGATGATATTTTCCGGTGACCCGTTGAAGAACGTTCCGGTTCAGCGGGACCGATTGTCCATCTGGACCGGAATCCCCGTAATAATCACAAAAAGTACAGCGCTTCCAGAAACACCCACGCCCCATTAACATGACAATCTCCTGTTTTAATGCAGGGAAATCACTGTAACGCTGTTCAAAATCCATCACGCCAAACCCAGGGCATCCCGCCATTTTGCTTCATTAAACCCGATACAGATTTTATCTGTAAAAATGAGCAAGGGCCGCTTGACCAGCATGCCGTCAGTCGCCAGCTTTTTGGCCATGGCCCGCTGGTCCATCTCCGGCACCAGTGCTTTGAGGTTCTGTTCCCGGTAAAGTTTTCCACTGGTATTAAAAAAACGTTTGGATTCGCCGTCCCACCGGTCCATAAGCGTCATGAGTTCCCGGGGCTGAAGTGGTTCCTCCACGATATGGCGCAGGCTGTATTGCTGATGCTGCGCATCCAAAAAAGCCCTGGCCTTCCGGCAGGTTGAACATTTCGGGTACCATACCAGAACCGGACGGAGTTTGGCCAAATCTTCCCAATCGTAATTTCTGCGCATTTCATCCTTTAAATGATGGCTGTCCCCAACAAAATCAGTGACGATTTTACCGTTATCCTCAAAGGTGAATTTACTGACCGCAACATTATCCACGGTGTGTTCTTTCATCTGATCCGCCGGAATCCCCGCTGCATAATTAAGGAAGGTTTGAATTGCGAATCCATGAGAGGCCATGACCAATGTTTTTCCCGGATGCGCCTTGACCAGCTTGCAGATGGCTGATGAAACCCGGTTGTACACTTCTTCCCCGGTTTCCCCTCCCGGCATCGGCCAGACTCCCGGATCTTTTTGAAACGTGTCCATAAATCCCGGCCAGATCACGTTGGCTTCCCGGAATGGACGGCCTTCCATCTCTCCGCCATCTATTTCTGTAATACCGGGTTCCACCACTTCCGGGATCTTTCCTTTCCGGTCCCCCAAAAGCAAGTCTAGGGTTTTTCTGGCCCGGCAAAGCGGACTCGTCACTGCCAAATCGATGGGAATATCTTTAAAATAATCTTCCAGCAGCGCGCCCTGGGCTTCCCCCAACGCGTTGAGCGGCTCATCCATCGATCCCTGAAAACACATTTTTTCATTGAGATCCGTTGTGCCGTGCCGTACCAGATATACCGTTGTCCCTGTTTGATCCATTTTTATCTCCTGTTCATTTTAAGTCCATTATAAAGAATTTGTACAAACCCTTTATGTTATAATAAATTTTATGTATGATGCCTTCTTTAATTAAGGAGAGATTTAACACAAACTTTTAATTCATACCATTTTCTTACATTATATTATAAGCAACAATGATTATCAACCATTGGAGGGGCCATGAACATTTCTCAAATTGCAAAACTCGCAGGGGTTTCCCCCGCCACCGTATCCCGTTATCTTAATGACGGCTATGTCAGCAAGGAAAAAAAAGCTATTATCAAAAAAGTGATTGATGAAACCGGCTATTCCCCTCTCGCCTCCGCCCAGAATCTTCGTCAACGTAAAAGCAGCGTGATCGGCGTGATTGTTCCCAAAATCAGCTCCGAATCCATCAGCCGTGTGGTGGACGGCATTTCTGTTGAACTGAAAGGTTCCGGATATCATCTGTTTTTGGGAAATACCAATAATAACGTAGCCGAAGAACTGGATTATCTCAATCTATTCCAGAGTAATTATGTGGATGGTGTCATTTTAATTGCAACCGAATTGACGCCTAAACACATGAAATTTATGAAACACTATCCCAAGCCTCTGGTTGTTGTTGGCCAATATACCGAGTTGGTTCCATGCGTGTATCATAATGACAAAGGCGGCGCAAGAGCTGCAGTGAGCCATATGTTAAAACAAGGGTGCCACCGGATTGCTTTCCTGGGTGTTATGGAAGAGGATGTCTCCGCCGGCTTTGAACGCCATAACGGTTACCGTGAAGCACTCAAGGCTTGCCATATTAAAGAAAACCCGGCGCTGATCTATCAGGTGGATTTTTCCATTACCGACGGCTACCGGGCAACACAGGAACTGATTAATTCTGGTCAGCCGTTTGACGGCCTGTTTTGCGCAACAGACAACATCGCCATCGGTGCCATGAACTGCCTGCGTTTTAACAACCTTGATATTCCCGGTAATGTGCGAATTGCGAGTGTTGGGGATTCCATTGTCTCCAAGGCCATCCAGCCCTCATTAACTTCTGTTCATCTCTATTACAAAACCAGCGGTGAAGAAGCCGCCGTTATTATGATGGATATTCTCGACAAACACCAAAGCGTCAATAAACAACTCCGCCTTGGCTACGAATTATGTGAACGGGAAAGTACCTATTAACCAGTTTAACCTTTCTTCCAATACAACAACACCGAGTTATTTATAGTTTAAATCTGTACACCCATTTCCAATTCAACGATTAAAGCCTTTCTCATTTCTGAACATTTCATCACATCCTGAATATTATGGAATTAATTTCATATTATTTTGCGGGTATTTTTCATAAATATCTGCTTTTCTGGGGTTTTTTTGAAATAGTTGTCTTGACATTTTATCATCAGGCTTTTATACTATAACCATGATATGAAATTGATCGCATATTAATTTTCATATATGTACTTATTCATTCCTATTTTATAACGTGTTTTTGTGTGAAATCAATATCGTAAGGAGGGTTTAATGAATTACCAAAAAACTGCATCCGCTGTTTTAAAGGCTATCGGAGGAAAAGAAAATGTTGTTTCTGCCGCACACTGTGCTACAAGGCTTCGCCTGGTTTTATCCGACGATTCCAAGGTCGATAAAAAGGCCCTGGATGACGTTGAAGGGGTCAAAGGTGTATTCGCTGCCTCTGGTCAATTGCAAATCATCTTTGGGACAGGTACCGTCAACAAAGTGTATGATGCCTTCACGGCAGAGGGTGGTTTTGAAACCGCCACAAAGGCTGAAGTAAAAGAAGCCGCCGCGCAAAAGACCAATAAATTCCAACAAATTATCAAAACCATTGGGGATATTTTCATTCCCATCATCCCGGCCATCGTTGCCAGCGGACTGCTCATGGGACTCCTCGAAGGGTGTGCCGCTGCTTTTCCAGCACTGGCTGATAACGGAACCTATCAACTGATCCACTTGTTTTCCAACGCCGCATTTGTCTTTCTGCCCATCTTAATCGCCATCAGTGCGGCCAAAACTTTCGGCGGCAATATGTTCCTCGGCGCAGTTATCGGGATGATCATGATTCATCCGGATCTGATCAATGCCTGGAACGTCGCTTCAATGGATGCTTCTAAAATACCCCAGGTGGCTGTCTGGTTTGGCCTCTATAAGATTAATCTTGTCGGTTATCAGGGCCATGTTATTCCCGTCATCATTGCCGTATGGCTTATGAGTTTCATTGAAAAGAAACTCCACAACGTTGTTCCTGAAATGATCGACTTGTTTGTTACGCCTTTGGTTACTGTGCTGGTCACCGGTTATGTCACCATGACCATCATCGCCCCTATCTTCTCAACACTTGAAAGTATGGCCTTAAATGGCGTTCAGTGGCTCATTGCCATTCCTTTCGGTATCGGCGCCTTTATTATGGGTGGATTTTACGCGCCCACTGTTGTCCTTGGAATTCACCATATGTATAATGTTATTGAAGCTGGCATGATCGCTGCTAAGGGTGTCAATACCTGGATGCCTATCGCCTCGGCTGCCAACGTTGCCCAGGGCGCTGCCTGTCTGGCTGTCGCTTTGCGGACGAAAAACGCCAAAATCAAAGAACTGGCTCTTCCCGCTTCCCTTTCAGGTTTTCTGGGAATTACTGAACCGGCCATCTTCGGGGTCAATCTCCGGTATATGCGCCCCTTTATTGCTGGTTGTATCGGTGGCGCCTGCGGCGCTCTGGTTTCCTCGATCATGAACGTTGGCGCAACCGCCTACGGCATCACCGGCTTGTTTGGATTCTTAATTACCACCAACTGCGCTTTTGGCTATCTGCTGACCATCGTTGTCGCTTTTGCCGTCGCCTTTGCCACTTCCTGGTTCCTCAAAATTGACGAAAGTCTTTAAAACAAATCTGTAAGGAGACTCCCATGGATCACAAAGCATTTCTTATCGAAGCACACCGGGCCGAAAAGACCGCCCCCACCAGTGGACCCTTCCGGCCGGCCTTTCACCTGGCGCCGCCAACAGGCTGGCTCAACGACCCCAACGGTCTGTGCCAATGGGAAAACACCACCCACATCTTTTTCCAGTATAATCCTCTGGACCTCAAACCTGGAAACTTTAATTACTGGGGCCATTACACCACTGAAGATTTTATCACCTACACCCTGCACCAGCCCGCTTTATCCTGTGATACCGACGCCGATGCCAACGGGGTCTATTCCGGCAGCGCTGTTGTCGAAGAAGACCAGCTGCGCCTGTATTATACTGGCAATGTCAAGCATCCCGGAAATCACGATTATACTCACACCGGGCGGGAACATAACACCATGACTGTGGTGTCCAAAGATGGCATTCACTTTACCCATAAAGAAATTGTGATGACCAACGCCGATTATCCTGTTGATGAAACCCTTCATGTCCGGGATCCCAAAGTCTTTGATTTTAACGGTATTCCCACCATGGTGCTCGGTGCCAGAACCAACGATGATGTCGGCGAAGTATTGCTTTATCAAAAAATCGGGGATCAATGGGCATTAAAGAACCGCTTGCGTACAAAGGAACCCTTTGGTTACATGTGGGAATGCCCGGATCTGTTTACCCTTGAAGGTCAGACTTTTTTATCGGTGTCTCCCCAGGGTGTTGACGCTGATGGCTATCACTATCAAAATATTTACCAAAGCGGCACTTTCAAAATCAGCGGTGACCCCACCGGTGACTGCTCCATATCTGACTTTACTGAATATGATCAGGGGTTTGATTTTTATGCTCCCCAGACTTATTTGGACAACCAGGGCCGGCGCATTCTCATTGCCTGGATGGGACTGCCGGATGTTCCCTACGACAACCCCACCACCAATGAAGGCTGGATGCACATGCTCACCATGCCCCGCATCCTCTCTGTCAATGAAAGCGGCAAAATGTGTCAAGCGCCCTTAACCGAACTTAAAAAGCTGCGGCAAAACAAAAAAAACTTGAGGCTGCATGGCCAGGACGTAACCTGGAAAGGGAAAGCCCCCTGTGAGATCATCCTTTCCAACGTCAACCCTGCCTCGCATTTTAGCGTCACCTTGGGTCAAGACTGCAAAATTATCTGGGATGGCACGGTTATCGCATTGTGCTTTGGGGCTTCCGGCTGCGGTCGAAAAATACGTCAAGCTCAATTGAATACCGTCTACCGGCTTCATCTGTTTATCGATCACTCCAGTATTGAATGTTTTGTCAACGACGGCAGCACCGTTTTTACCTCCCGCTATTATCCCCAAACCGAAGAAGCCGGCATCACCTTCTCCGGCATGGCCATTCAGGCAAACATCTGGCCGCTGAAAAACTTCAATTACAGTTGTTGCTCCGACTGGAACAACGTTGAAGATACTATCAGCAATGACTCAAACGCGTAATTTCAAACTCAAACCGGTCATGCCATTTGCCATTGATATCACCGGCAGAACCGGCCTCTACTTGACAAATCTGTGCTAAAATATAGGAAAATGAACCATAGAAAGGATAAACATCATGGCATTAAATTTATTTAAGAAAAAACATCAGAAAGAAAGCAACCCTATTGTCGTCAAATCACCGGTAGACGGTCAGGCCGTTCCATTGGAACAAGTTCCAGACGAAGTTTTCTCCACCAAGGTTCTCGGTGACGGAATC
>JAQWCN010000013.1 GCA_028705955.1 Eubacteriaceae bacterium | reverse complement strand
CTTTACGGTCTTCATAAACCAACTTGCATCCTCTCTTTCTATAATTGATAGCCTTATTCATTGGGAAACGGATCTACCCGTTTCCCAAAAAAGAACAAACAAAAAACGCCTGACGTGTAGTCGGGCGTTTACTTCTGCTTGATATTTTACAATAGATAAATCGGCAGTTCATGTGCTTCTTTCTTTTTCTTGGCTTCTGCTTCCGCTTTAGCCTTCGCTTCTGCTTCTGCCTTTGCTTTTTCTTCCGCTTCTACTTTTGCTTTTTCTTCCGCCATTTTTTGTTCTGCCTCCTTCTTTGCTTTTGCTTCAGCTTCTGCTTTAGCCTTGGCCGCCGCTTCCGCTTTCTTCTTTGCTTCCTCTTCTGCTTTAGCCTTGGCCGCCGCTTCGGCTTTCTTCTTTGCTTCGGCTTCTGCCTTGGCCTTGGCCGCCGCTTCGGCTTTCTTCTTAGCTTCCGCTTCTGCCTTGGCTTTAGCTGCCGCTTCGGCTTTCTTCTTAGCTTCCGCTTCTGCCTTGACTTTGGCTGCCGCTTCCGCTTTCTTCTTTGCTTCCGCTTCTGCCTTGGCTTTAGCCGCCGCTTCCGCTTTCTTCTTTGCTTCCGCTTTTGCCTTGGCTTCAGCTTCTGCCTTGGCGTTCTCGTCTCCAGCCTTTGCCATCACTTCGGATGCCACTGTATTCTTTTCTTTTACCGTTGTGATGTGGCTCTTAAGTTCTGATTTTAATTTGCTTTTTCTGGCCATTTAAAATCCCCCTTTTGATTCTATCTCATTAAAAAGCTTTTTATAATCCTCTGCCCCTTTGGCTCTTGGTTTATATTCAAAGATCGATTGCTTAAATATTGGTGATTCGACCAATGAAATGTTTTTTCGGATATAACTATCCATAAAGCGTTTCCCAAATGTATTTTTTAAATTGTCATACTGAATTTTATTGATATTATTCCGGGTATCGTGCAGCGTTGCAAACAACAATGAGATGGTTTTTTCGATGCCTAAAGACTGATTAATATACCCCAGGGTTTCTTCCAGTAAATGAACGCCATCCACAGCATAGTATTCAGTCTGAACCGGAATAAAGATTTTATCGGTTATGATGATCGCATTGGTCGTGACAATCGAAAAGGACGGTGAACAATCAACGATGCAGTAAGCGTATTGATCTGCAATGGCTGCAATCTTACGTTTTAAAATAAATTCACGTCCGACCATGCCTGCAAGACGGGGTTCAACCGTCGCCATCAAAAGACTTGACGGAATCAAAGCAATATTGTCCCGAACCGGGTAGATAACATCCTTTATTTCCTTGTCATCTGTAAACAGATGATAAATACACGGCCTTTCCAGATCATAATCCATCAGGGAATTGGTCAGATTACTTTGCATATCACAATCGATATACAAAAGTTTTTCACCTGTCTTCTCTAATTTTTTTGCAAGTAAGTAGCCCAAATTGACCGCTGACGTGGTCTTGCCGCAGCCTCCTTTTAAGTTAAAAAAACTGATGGTCTTCACTTTATGCCTCTCATTTTTGTTTTTTATAAACTCTCCATGCTCCCGCAGGAAGACCTTATAAAAAATAAAAACAAAGGATATCCGAAAAACTCGGTCGTTCTCCGGATATCAATTTTTTATAATACAATTTTACGGATGTCTTTGTGAGGAGAAGCGATAACGGAGGTGCTTGTAATCACGCCGTAATCCTTCATGGCTGCTTCGGCCGCCTTAACCGCCGTTTTGACCGATGAAACTTCGCCTGTCAGAATGACAAATGCTTTTCCGCCAAGGCCACGGGCCAGACGGACTTCAATCAATTGGATATTGGCAGCTTTAACCGCTGCATCTGCCACAACAATTGAAGAGATCGCATTAATTGTTTCGATCATCCCCAAGGATTTTATTTCATCCACTTCCGACGCACCAACCAGAGCGGGTAATACCGCTTGATGGATGTTTGGAATAACATGGGATTCTAACACATAGATACCACCGACATGCTCGCCGTTTTTAACAGACGATCTGACAGCACCTACATCCCCGGAAATCAAAGTCACAAATTTCCCAGGACACAGGGGCGTTGCTGAAATGAGTTCAACATTTCCAGATTTAAGCATTTGATCAGTGGATTCGATGCCGATAGGAATACTTTTAAATTCGATAAAACCTATTGCTTTATTCAAAATACCACTTCTTTCTATGCAATGTGAAATTAATTCAATGCGCCGTTAAATATCTTATCAAGTACCGGAATAAATCCTAGGCCTCGATGGTGACTTTCCCATCAGCGACTGAAGTAACTTTTCCGTCAATACTTGCGAACAAACGTGCGCTTAATTTTCCTTCCGGAATTTCGCCGATCATTTGTCCTCTGGTAACTTCGTCACCAACAGCAACGACTGGCTGCGCTGGCGCGCCAATATGCTGGGACAATTGGATATTGACTTTAGTAAAGCGCTTTGTACATTTTTCCATCGGAGCTGGTTTATCATATTCATCCAGACCCAAACGTGAAATCAGGCGGTGCACGTCAAAGTGCTTGTCCTTTTTAAAGGGATCTGCCTTTGTCGGCTGTTCGTGATGCGGATTTTTAATCCCCTTGCCGGCCAATTCCTTCTTGAGGATTTCATTAAACTTCCATGGCTGAAGATCCATCACACAAGCATATTGACACAAACCACAATCGCAGCATAAAAATGCGCTGGTTGCATCAATATTATTATCCAGTGTGCCGCCATAAGCCGCTATCCGCATGAGTTTATGCGGTTCCAAAGCGTGGCCCAGAGCGTGTCGTGGGCAAACTTCGGTACACAAACTGCACTGCATACACGCCATTCCGGCCATCTTAATGGTTTCCCGGATGCTTCTGGTCTTGGAAAGAATCAAATAATGATCCTTTGGCAATACAATAAGACCTTTCGTCCCTTTGGTAATGTAAGAATCGATATCAACGATTTTACCCATCATCGGTCCACCGTTGATAATTACGAAATCTGAAATCGTCGGTCCGCCGGCCAGTTCCAATGCTTCACGCACGGTAATGCCCAGCGGTACCTTTGTCGTCAGCTTACGGCCGACGCAACCTGTTAAGGTAATGTACTTATCGATCACCGGTTTTTCTTCGGTCATCATATCGTAAATGTTTAAGAGTGTTTCCACATTGATGACGAGAGTTCCGACATTCAATGGAATGCCACCTTCAGGAACGATACGGCCCGTGGTTTCATAAACCAGAGTCTGTTCATCACCTGCCGGATAAAAATTATCCATAATGCTCAGCTTAATTGTGGGATAATTGACCAGTTCTTTACGAAGTGCGCCAATTGCCGGAACGTATTTTTTCTTAAGTCCGATAATCCCGTTTGAAGCCTTTGTGTGATCCATGACGGCTTTGAGAGCTACCAATAAATCGGCAGCTCTTTCGGTCATCAATTGTTGGTCTACCCGAAGCAGAGGTTCACATTCAGCACCATTGACAATTACTGTTTCAACTTCAGCATCAATTTTGACATGGGTTGGAAACGTCGCCCCACCAGCGCCTACAATACCGGCACTTTTTACAATGTCAACTAAATTTGTGCTCATGAGCAACACCTCTGTTATTTAATATCAAATCCTTTGCACAGTACGCATCTTCTTCTTCTTGCAAATGATTTTGCGGATGTCAAGCCTTCACCTGTCGGTCCGGCAATGGTAAAGGTTGGATACCCTTCTCCGCCAACACCCAAGCCAGCGTAGGAAGGACCATTCTTAACAAAAATTGTGGTTTGGATTTTCTTTGACATTTCTGTCAATTTATCAACATTCTTTGAATGCATCATGGCTGTATGTCTGTTCCCGTGTTCCAGGTCACAGGCCAGGTCGATGCCTTCATCGACATTGTCGACACGGACGATTCCCAAAATAGGCATCATCAGTTCGATCTGTACGAGAGGATGACTGGATGGTGCTTCACAGATCAATACTCTTGTATCATCCGGTACTTCAATACCCGCTGCTTTAGCGATGTATTTTGCACTCTTACCAACATAGTCACGGCTAACGCGGCCATCCGGTGCAACCATGGCTGCCAGATTGTCAATAACATCACTGTCTTTAATTTCAAATGCACCGTGTTTTTTCATATTGAAGATCAGATAATCTGCAACCTGATCGACGACGACAACTTCTTTTTCTGCGATACAAGGCAGGTTGTTATCAAAGCAGCAACCGTCGATAATATCTTTGGCTGCCTGTTCGATATTGGCTGTTTCATCAACCAATGCCGGTGGGTTACCTGCGCCAGCACCAATGGCTTTTTTACCACTGCTGAGGACGGCATTCACAACGCCCGGGCCACCTGTTGCACACAGCATCCGTACCTTTGGATGATGCATCATCAGATCAGCACTTTCCATCGTCGGATGTTCTGTTGTAACAACCAGATTTTCCGGTCCGCCAGCTGCTTTGATGGCCTTGTTGATTAATTTAACACAGTAAATACTGGTTTTGATTGCTTTTGGATGGGGAGCAAAAACAACTGCATTCCCTGCTGCGAGCATCCCAATGGAATTGTTAATAATGGTTTCATTGGGATTGGTTGTCGGGCACATTGCACCGATCACACCAAAGGGTGACAATTCAAGCAATGTTAAACCGTCATCACCGGTCCAGCAATCAGCGGCCAAATCTTCCATACCTGGTGTTCTGCTTGAAACCAGATACTGTTTGGTCAGTTTATCTTCATAATTCCCCATGCCTGTTTCTTCAACAGCCATGTGACAAATGGTTTCTGCATTTTCTTTTTTCATCATGATGTCACGAATGGCCTGAATGATTTTATAACGCAACGCCAAGGGCTGCACCATATAATTTTTCCAGGCTGCATGTGCGGCATCAATTGCATTGTTCATATCTTGAAAAAGACCATTTTCGCCATCGACGACCGGTTTACCTGATTCTTCGGCAACGTCAATGGTATCCATGACTTTTTTAACGATTGCTTCAATGCCTTTTGTATCTATATTCATACTGCCTCCTCCTGATTTACCTATTCTGTCTTTAAAATCGCTAATCCGGCTTGTGCGATGGCCATATCTTCATCCACCGTTCCGCCGCTGACGCCGATGGCGCCAATCTGTTTTCCATCAATGATCAATGGATAACCACCGCCAAAAGTGACGATGCGATTATTATTTGTGAATTGAATCCCAAATAATGGGCTTTCTTCCTTTGCCAGTTTGTACACTTCACTGGACGGGCACTTCAGTGCATTGGCGGTATAGGCCTTGTTCTGTGAAATGTTAATACTTGCCAGCAGGGAATCTTCCATCCGTTCGTAATACGCCAGGTTGCCACCTGTGTCAACGGCGGAAAAAACAATTGGGACACCCAATTCCTGAGCTTTAACTCTGGACGCAGCCGCCATCCGTTTGGCCAGGGTTAATAACTTTTTTGGGTCGTTATCCAATTCATTGACGGGTTCGTCAGATTTTCCGTCTGCGACTTTGTTTTTCTCTAAAATGCTTCTTGCAGCTTCCCTGATTGACGCTTCAAATTCTTCTGTCCTTGCCAGGACAAAGAGTAAATCCGACAAGCGGTTTGCAAACTTCACGGTTTCTGGCCGGACATCGCTATCGTGCCCCCGATAGGTCACAATCCGGCGTTCCCCCCGCCGTACGATTGATCTGGCCAAATGAAGTGCCGCTGATGCCTGCGTCGCGCCAGGAATAACGAATGCTTTCTGACGGCCGATGATTTTCAGATAATGATCCATGGTCTTTTCCATGAAATCAATATCTTCCTGACTGACGGTATCCTTTAAAAGTTTCCGTCCTTTTTCGTCACTGGCCAATTCAGCGCCAAGAACGAAAATCCGTTTTTGAATGCGATGGAGGATATTGCGGATTTCCTGATCCTTACACAACGAATAAGCAACGCCGATTGCGGAATTGGCTTCATCCATTGTGCCGTATGCTTCTACGCGTATATCATCTTTTGCGGTGCGGTTCCCGCCCAGAAGGCCGGTTGTTCCTTTGTCCCCGCCCCGTGTATAGACATTGGGCATATCCTTTCCTCCTTTATAGTGTTTTCTTTACATCTGTTGTCTGGATTTCGTCCACGATCCCAACGATTGTCATATCCAGTGGTGTCGCCTTATCGCCATAGACAAAGCGGGCTGTACTCCCGGTGGTCACGATCACGGTTTCCCCGATTCCTGCTCCCACGGTATCCACAGCAATGGCGGTTGACTGACTGGAATATTTTTCAAATTCGCTGGATTCGTTTATCTTTTTTATGATCATCAGTTTGCAACCCACCAGATGGGGATCTTTTTGGGTTGAAACGATGGTTCCTACGACTTTGGCCAAATGCATAACATCACCTAAGCTCTTTCTATCCGAATACCAAATTCTTTTGCTGATTCCGCAGCGTATGCCGTAATAATGGCATCTGCTGATACTTTAACCACATCACAGGTCCGGTGATTGAGTAAATCCACCCGGCTGATAATACGCTTCGATATCAGGTCATCGTTCATTGATGGCACCGCAGCAGCTGGTGCTTCCGGTACTGCTTCTTTCACCGCACAGGAAGCTTCTTTCTGAACCTGGCCGGCGGGTGTGCCCACACAGGCGTCGTAAAGATCTTCCGCCGCTACGAGATTCATTCCGAAGCTTTTTAACGCTTTCAGATTATTTCTCAGCTGTTCGCGGTACGCTTTTGGTGAATGACCCATTCCTAATTTTTCCCGGGTTTCATTATCGGGGCACGCCCCGTCCACCGCGCAATAGAATGGTTTTCCTGCCATAAGTCCATGATTGATTAATGTGAGCATTTCGCTGTCGCCAATGCCGCAGGCAATTTTTGCTGCTGTATTAACCGTTGTCGATGCGATAATGATCTCATCAATTTCTTCATATAATTCTCTTTGTGGTGTTTTGGTTTGACTGCTGTGAATCTTGTCGACGCCTAAAGTTTTCTTCACATAATCTGCATTTAATACATTAATTGCAGCGTCTGACATATAAACCTTCAGGTTCCAACCATCATCTCTCAGTTTCACCAGCGAATCCATCGCTTGTTTAAACCCAATGGCTGCACCAGAAAAACATACCAATGCTGTTTTGGGATTATTTTTTATTCTTTTGGCAACTTCTTCCGCAACTTTTTGAATGAGTGCATCCATAAAAGTGCTATTATTCATTAAGTCGTTCATATCCAAATCTATCACCACATTCCTTAACCGAATTTACCAGTTAAACCCGGCAATTAAAAGCAATGCCAAGAGGTGTCACCAGTAATGGTTCAACGGGCTTGACCGTCTTGATCCCAATTTCCCGTTCGAAGACACTTTCGAATTTTTTAAATTCACAAGCTCCTCCGACCACATAAATAGTATCAACGTCATACCCTTGGATGAAACGATGGACGATGGATGCCATTTTTTCTACAACCGGTTTAACAACGGGGAAAACTTTGCTTTGATCTTCATGGATTTTCATGTCTTCAGCTTCATCAAATGAAATATGATATGCCCCGGCTAAAACCAGACTCATATGAGTCCCTCCCGTCGGTTCATCCGCTGTAAACACGACCTTGCCATGATCCAAAATGGAAATGCCTGTCGTTCCACCCCCAACATCAACCACCGCTCCGTTTTGGATTCCCAAAACAGTTGCTGCAGCCGTCGGTTCGTCAACCACATTGGTCACTCTGAAATCACAAGATTCCACAACATTGGCAATGATCTTTGTATTACCTTCAATGATCCCCGGTGGAATGGCTGTTGCCGCACTGGCATCAGTCAGATCCACTTTCATCATCTCTTCGATCTGAGCTTTAAGGTCCTTCACCACATTGACGGCCCCCATATAATCCACAACGATTCCGTCGCGAACCACATGAGCTCCCTGGGTTGCCCCGGCAACCGGCTGATTCTTTTCATCCACCACGGCAACGACGATATTAGCCGTCCCAAGGTCGACACCGACTTTCAGGGGGCCCGAATAAGGGTTGAACTTCTTGTTTTGAATCAGTTCATTAAATGCTAAAATCGTGTCATTACCGCTTTTCCAGTCCATTATTTCTCCTGTTTTGTTACAATTTTGAGTAAATCGCCGTTTTTAAGTCCGCCGGCATTCGCTTCGTCGGTATCCACATGCATTTCGTATGCATAATTTTCTCCAACTCTGACAAGAACATCTCTGAACAATAAAGGTCTGTCGCCAGATGCTTCCACACCCACGCAATCTTTATCCTTCAAGCCAAGTGCTTGTGCGATATCCGGTGTCATATGAATATGACGAAGGGCGACGATAACGCCATTTTTAAGTTCAATTTGTCCGCAAGGACCAACCAGTGTCACCCCGGGTGAATCTTCCAGCACGCCAGATTCCCTTACTGGAGCCTTAACGCCCAGTGTCCGGCAATCTGTCATCGCCAATTCAATCTGTGTTTTCTTTCTCGCCGGTCCCAATACACGAACCTTGGGGAATTCCCCTCTTGGTCCGATGATTTTAACCGTTTCTGCACAGGCAAATTGCCCCGGCTGCTTCACATCCTTGATGTTCGTCAGTTGATGTCCTTTTCCGAACAGTATTTCGACGTCTTCCTGGGTCAAGTGTAAGTGTTTGTTTGAAACACCCAATGGTACCCGGTTCGGCGCATCCTTTTCTGCCATCAATTTTTTAACCGTATTGATGACGATCTGTTCTATGATCTTCTTTTCGTTTTTGTTCATGAGCAACACCTTCCCGATAGTTCTCACTAAAGGATTTTTCTGCTAATTTTTGTTGTCTTCCCTACTGTGTTTTGGATCAGCAATGGCTTTTTTTGAGCCCCGGGTCGGTTTTAACTGCGAATACTTCTCAAAGTTCCAGTAGTCTGCAACTCCCAGATCTTTTTTGACTTCCTCCGCATTAAATCCGATCGTCTGATCGTTAAAAATATATGGCGCCAATCCATCAGCAGGACGTGGAATGACTTTGACGCTAAATACCCCGCGGCCTTTGGCACACGCGGCACTGCCGGCTTCGCAGGCTGCTTTGACAGCCCCCACATCACCGAGCAGTTTAATGGTATGCATACCGTTTCCTTTACAAGGTTCAACGCCCAGGAGTTTTACATTTGCGGATTTGACTGCGGCATCTGCCGCTTCAATCGCAGTCGCAAGTCCTATGGCTTCGATCAAGCCCAGTGCCTGACGCATATGTGCTCTCCTTTCTAGGCTTGTTCCCCAACATCTTTAAATGGCATCCGTTTTACAAGGCGGGCTGCGTTCGCCCCCATGTTTCGAAGGTTTTCTTCATTATTTTCGCTCTTAATGCTGAATAAGGGTTCATCTTCTTTAAACTTGATAAAATGAAGCGTTACGTTTTCGCCAATGCCAATGCCAACCCCTAAATGGGAGGCTTCCGCAGCTTTATAAGCCAAGTGCAGCGCATCAGACGATTCTTTTTCTTCGACGGAAAAAGGCAAACCTTCTTCTTCGATTCCCAACGTCACCTGTCCAACGATGTCTTTTGGAACGGAATTCTTTCCGTAAAATATTTTTATTTCTGGCTTCGGTGCGTCAAAACTAACGTTCATAATTATTCACCTTCGCAATACGCAAGCACCAGTCCAGTGGCAACCGCATTTCTGGGGCCTTCACTCGCGCGAATATTGGCGCGGCCTGCGACAATGGAATAACGGGAAAGGGCATCGGTAATCATTTGAGGGATTTCAAAATCCAGTGCGGATCCTCCAACCATCGTTACAAATTCCATATCCCGGACATTGCCCGTCGGGCTGACTCTTTCCAGTGCCCGGATTGCGTTAACCACAAAAACTTTTTTCTTGGCGTCCTGCCGGACCTGTTTGATCCGTTCCATGGGATAATTACCCGGAATGGGCACCATGCCGTTGGGTGTTAAAATAACAACTCTGGCAAAAACTCTTGGGTCCAGAGGTTCATCAAAAAATTGAACGGTTCCATCTTCATGGCGAATATGGAACATGCTTTCTACCTTTGCCAAAGGATACTTCTTGATATCTTCAGGAAGTCCCATATCATCAAAGCCCAATTCTGAACCGATCAGCATGGTCACCATGTTTCCAGCTCCGGCCAAATGAATTGAGTGAATCTTACCAGCCCTGTTAATAATTGCTGCATCTGTTGATCCGGCGCCCATATCGATAATGGCCATGGGTTTATTGGATCCCGGTGTTGTTAACGCACCCCGGATTGCCATATCAGCTTCAACGCCGCCAACTTCCACTTTCACTTTCAGTTCTTTTTCAAGTTCTTCAGCGATCATACTCATCTGGAGTTTGTCTGCTTTTACCATTGCCGCGATTCCAACAGCATTTTCCATTGAAAATTCATCGGCAATCCCGCCTCTGACCTTTTGAGGGACAAAGGTGTCAACCGCTAACAAATCCTGAATTTTAATATTTTTAGGAGATTGGTTGGTCAAATTGGACATAACCTGTCTGAC
This sequence comes from Eubacteriaceae bacterium, assembly GCA_028705955.1. Taxonomy (GTDB): domain Bacteria; phylum Bacillota; class Clostridia; order Eubacteriales; family Eubacteriaceae; genus JAQWCN01. The sequence goes on along the minus strand of JAQWCN010000013.1, from coordinate 16,605 downwards.
TTTTTCAAGCATACCGCCGGCATTTGTTCCCGGTTCTCCGGTTACATCCAAAACCGGTGCAACACTTCTAATGGCTTCCATAATGGCTTCTGCACCGTCATCCACATTGATTTCAGCTTTTTTATGTTCGCCTTCTACAATGATTTTCCCGGCTGGGATTTTACGTTCTTTTACGTCTCCTGCCGGTGTTTTGATGACAACAGCGCTTCTGTTTCCAATCAGTGCCCGGGATACCGGAACAACCTGTTTGGTTTCGTCGGAAGTCAAATCAAATACTGTCGCAATCCCATAAGGATTGGAAAGCTGATCGATAACCTGTCCTGGTTCTGCCACTTCGACTGCTGCGCGCATCCCCATTGGAACTTTTTCGATCAAAGCAACTTCATCAACGATCGGAATTTTATTATTTAAGCGGTTATTAATTAAAACGCCATCATCCCGCTGGACAATGGCCCCATTAACATACACGCCGCGGGCATCTGCTTCATTGATCATTTGTGAGGAATTTTCAAAATCAATTTCCCGTGGAATAATCACAATAACGGAATCCCCTTTATTCGCTTTTTTGAGATCCCGGATGCTCGCCGTTTTACCAACGCCCGTTCCCAGTCCCCCTGGTGTTGAGGGGTTGTGACCGATCATGGTTGATTCTGTAATAATTGTTTCCGTAATTGTTTCCATCGCCACATCCCCAATAACTGGGGCGGCTTCATTCAGTCGCACAAGGTCGACATCTTCAACAGTTAAATTGACTTTATCAAGGGCTTGTTTTAATGAGGCGAAAACGCCATGAATGTTTTGTCTGGTTCCTTTAATGCCTGTGGTACCAACAATCCCGCTTGCGAGGAACTCTGGGGTTCCGTCAGTTACACGGGCCAATGCCGTTTCTGTACTGGCATTGCCAATATCAATACCTGCTATAATCATATGCTTCCTCCAAACAATTCTTGATTTTTGGGCCATACAGGGCCGTCCCAAAAGGGACGGCCGCTATGGGTTTATTTAAATTCTTTTGTTCTCTTTCTGTTATAGCCAACTTCTGCGGCTTCAGCAACCAATGATGCTGAAATTGGTGCATTGTATTGGTTCTTTAATTCGTCAGAGATTGCAATGAGTTCTTCTTTTGTTGATTTGTACGGTCTCATCGCATTGTAGATTTCAAGCAGACGGGCATCTGGAACTGCAATCAGTTCACCAGCACGTCTCAAGTTACGGCCAAAAGCGTCACGATTTACAGAATCAGCAACCTGAGCCTGGAGTTCCAGTGTTTCAGGACGAATTCTTAAATCTTCTGCTGTTAATTCACCAGCCAGTAATTTTTCAATTGTCAGATCTTTATAAGCTTTTCCGGTTTGGGAGAAGATTAAGTCAGGTCTCTTGTCACCGATTGGATAATCCGCTTCGGTTACTTGTCCATCGCATTTTGCTGCAGCAGGAGCAGCATCAACAGATGACATGGAAGACATTACTTGTTTAACAATTTGTTCTAACATTTGTTCTTGTGTCATATTTGCCACCTCCTATTTAAATGATACTTTCATTTCGACAGGTTTCTTCCCTGGCGTAACGTGTTCAACTTCTTTCAAGTAGAGCAGAGCAGCACGTGCCTGGAATGCAGGACGAGCCATCTGGTCATTCTTGACTGGAACAGGTGCCGGGCTTTCACCCTTCGCATATTCGGCAGCATTCTTACCGATTGCACGATAGGTATCGAGGTCAATCAGCGGACACTGTGAGAACAGTTCCAGGTTAGACAGCTGAGGCAGGTCTTTCTGATGAATCAGGCAAGTCCCTCTGGACTGAATCCCAATAGCAACACCAGAACCTGACAGTTCTGCACAGTCGTGACCAACAACAGCCACATCGCCTGAACGGTATACTTTAACGACGCGGGCTTTCATGCCTTCTTCTTCAATACCAGCGATCATTTCTTTTAAGATCTTGGCATGAGGAACGCCGATAATATTGACAGTCTGTGCGTCTGCAAAAGCAGCGGAAACACCGATAACCACTTCATCAGCGGCGGTTCCAACAGTTGCTTCACCAATCGGTGCGAGTTCAACACCAGAAGCAACAGCAGCTTGTCCCTGAGGAGCAGCTGGAGCAGAAGCAGCAGGAGCGGAATCAGTCATTTCTTTTAATACATCTTCGATGATACTTTTTAACATTTGTTCATTGATAGCCATTCTATACACCCCTTTCCACTAAATTGTCGCCGGGTCATCAGCCCAAGGAATATTCTTAATCTGTTCCCATCTTTCATCAGAAATCTGATAACCGGTCAAGACACCATGGTAGTCATTCTTGTAGTTGACTGCAGAAATAACTTCCCAATCAGATGACAATTTAGAAGCAGTATGGAGGTAGTCACCAGCACATTTCTGTAACTGAATGTTAAAGACAGATTCTGCAACATCATGCAGGCCGCCGCGATCCAAAGCTTTAATAAAGTCAACAGCTGTTGCGCCACGACCCATTAAATCTTCTACCGCTTTTAAGTCGGCAACAACATCACGGTCAGGCATATCTTTTGAACCATTTGCGTAAGTAGCCGCTTCAACTTCTTCATCAGTAATTTCTGTTAAGCCTAATTCTTTAAACAATACCTGCATTGCACGGGCAGCTTTTGCACGGGCAGCAACAACGGTATCTTCGTCAGCAGGCTGCAGACCAGCATCGATCTTTAAGTCACGCTGGATTACATTCCAGTCATCATAATCTTCTGCATCCCAGTTGGAACCAGCGAACATGTTATCGTAGTTCGGGGTTGCGGAATAACCGGAACAGATATAATCAGTACCAGGTACCATCTGCATCAGTGAACGGGCAACTCTTCTTAAATCAGAGTGTGTAAAGGTCTGGTCATTGGATGATGCACATTCGAGGTCGAGGCAGGCTGCCAACAGGTTTTCTGCCAGGATTTCACGGATACCACTTGGAACAGCGGCTGGAACACCAACACAAGAAACAGAACCATTCTGTGTCCCCTGAACGCCAGCGCCTTTTGTGATGTACAAGCAACGGGCTTCCAGATACAGCATTGATTTACCTTCGGCATATCCCATCTGAACTTCAGAACCGGAACCGGAAGTAAACCGCATCTTCAAACCACGGGAAGCGTAGCAGGATGCCAAGAATGCTTTTGAATAAGGTGTATCATCACCATCCATGAATACAGGTTCTGTACCATAAACGGAAATGGTTTCTGCATAAGCCGTGTAGCCTTTCATCCCTAAGTCAAGTTCTGTTGCTTCTTCAACAGCACATTGGGTCAGGATACCAGGACGGCCAACATTGGCGCCAATCATAATGGCCAATGCGTTAAATGGTGCGTAACGTGCGATCCCAACGGTTGTTTCCATTTCATCAAATCCACGGATTGCGGCTTCAGCAGCATCTGCAGCAATTTGAACCATGTTATCTTTAACGTTGGTGACGTGGCACTGGTTTGAAGGCATCAAACGGGCACGCATTTTATTTTGAGCCATCATCATTTCCAAAACCGTCATTTTGTTTAAAACATCGACGATTTTAGCAGGGGTGATGGATGTTGTAATATCAACAACTTCTGCTCTCGGTACGTGGATGTCAACCAGTTTGTTAGCGATATCCAGAGAATCCAGAGCCATATATTGTTCAGCTTTATCTATACGAATAGCATAGTTGGCGATGAAGGTATCGAGCATATCAAATTCATCACGGGTTTTGCCATCCATTTCAGTGATGCAGCCATTTTCGACTTTAATGCTGGGTTTTGGATCCCCTGCACTGTTCATGGCGATCAAACCAACTTCTGGCCATTCTTTTACGAAACCGTCCTTTTTAATCGGACGTGCATCCAAAGCTTCAAATCTTTTTGATCTCATTTAGTCATTCCTCCTTGTATTCTCTTTGACAGATCAGCTTCTTATTAAATATAAGGAGTTGTTGTAGACGGGCAAGGACCACCTAAAGCTTCGAGTGCTTGTTTACCAGCTTCACGAGCTGCATAAACGGCCTGACGGACTGCGCCGGCGTCGCCACTGACAAAGATCATACCTTCGTTTGAATATTTAGTTCCGCCATTATCTGGTGAACCAAATCCAAGGAGTTCAACATTAGCTGCTTTAAGAGCGATATCAGAGATTAAAACACCAATACCGGCTGGAGCGCCAATGATTGCTGCAAATGCTTTACCGATTGGTGCGCCAAAAGCCATGTTGCAGGCGAAGGAAGCACGAGCGGTATACTGGAATTCAAGATGTCCGGCATCGTTGCCATAAACATCACCAAATGTTCTGTCCAAATCATTCAAGCTGACTTCAACAGCACGTTTTGCATCGGATACATCTTCTGCACCAAATACGATTAAGCAGCCATGTCCAGCGCCACCCTTGGTATCACGAGCCATTTCGCAAATAACCATTTCGGTATTTGTAGCTTTAACAGCTTCATCAGCGGCCATGATCTGCGGGCCGGCACCAGTACGGTCGGAAATAATACCGATTGAACGGTATTTCGGATCAATTTTCATTGCTTCATGTAAATTTGCATCTACATTAGCAATAACCAGACCAATGGTATCCCCGATAGCAGTTCCCACAAATTCAGTTAAGCCACACACACCAGTAGCCGCTGAGCAAGTCCCTGTTTCATCGACTTCGTCCATTTTCTTCATGACTTCTTCCATCAACTTGTTCATCAAATCATCTTTCATTAATTCACACCTCCATTAATTATTTAAAGACTGGGTAACATTTTTTCCACATCTTGATGTGGTCTTGGAATAACGTGTACTGAAACCACCTGACCAACCTTGTCTGCCGCTGCTGCACCAGCATCAACTGCTGCTTTAACAGCGCCCACATCACCACGGACCATTGTGGTCACAAGACCGGAACCGATCTTTTCGTAGCCTGTGAATTCGACGTTGGCAGATTTAACCATAGCATCTGTTGCTTCTATGCAACCGACTAGGCCTTTGGTTTCAATCATACCTAAAGCTTCATTTGTCATAAGCTTCATCCTCCTTGGTTTGGTATTATTGTTACTGAATATATGATAAACCATTGGATCGGGTAATTACTTGCACTATTGTTATAAAAAATGCAGAAAAGCGTCATTTACAGCCGTTTTTCATAATATTGTTTTTTGTTTCAATCATTGAAAATTGCTTCAATCATGAAGTATCGTTAAATATTTATCCTACTTTTTTGCATCATACAAAACCACTGAAACCCAAAGTGTAAGCGTAATCCCTACCTCAACGTGTTGACCTTCTTTATTCTGATACCCTTTTTAAAAGTATAAAAAACAGCCCGTCCGGAAATGTATTTCCGGACGGGCTGTTTCACTCTTTAATGTTTCTTTTGTTTCGTTTATTTTTACGCTTCCCGGTGGTGAGCTTCCCGTTCGTCATCCCGGTGAAGACGCCGGAATTCGGTAGGGGTGAGCCCGGTGTTCTTTTTAAACACCTTGCTGAAATAATTGGGTTCGTGGTAGGACAAATCCAGGGCGATGTTAATAATCGGCACATCCGTATTAATGAGCATGTCCTTGGCAATTTCAATTTTGCGGTTTGTCAGGTACGTGACAAAATTAACCCCTGTTTCCTTTTTGAAAATTTTGCTTAAATAATAAGAACTCATGTTGGCATATTCGCCCACCTGATCCAGAGAAATATCTTTGTAGCAATTCCGGTCGATGTAGTTGAGAATATCCTCGATGGTATTTTTCCGGTTGTCCCGGTTATCCATGAGGTGGTCAAAGACTTTATCCACCTCTTTCATCATTGCAACTTTCAAATCATAGCGGTTTTGAAACGAGCTGACAAAATGCTGATTATTGGTTGTGTGCCGCAAGGGGCTCATGACCGTGTAACCGCAGGCGTCTTCTGAAACAGCGTTCAATTCGTCCATAAACCGGCTCACTTCGTGCTGAATGGATAGCAGATCGTATCCAAAATGATCGTAAAGCAGTTCGACGTAATCCGTCAGGGCCCCGCGGGTATCGGAGTAGCGTTTTTGTACGACGCTAAAAATCACCGCGTTCATCTTTTCGTCGAACAAATTTTTTGCGCTGACCGTCAAAGACAAAATGGCCTGATGAATTGCCGTCAGCAGCTGATCCGGACGGATCGGCTTGAGCAAAAAGTCATCGACCTTTGCCTTGATGGCCTGATGGGCAAAATCAAATTCATTAAACGCCGTAATCAAGATTACTTTCTTGTTGGGATCTGCCCGTTTCACCCGCCGGAGGACTTCGATCCCATTGATCTCAGGAATATTAATATCCATAAGAATAATATCCGGATCCGTTTCTTTTATTCCGGCCAGAGCGGTCAATCCTGAAGCCGCACTGCCCACTACGCACACATCTTCCGCCTGTTTCTTGATAATGGTAATGAGTGCCTCCCGTTCAAGGTGTTCATCTTCTACAATATAAACCTTATACATTAAAACCCTCCTTCACCCGTCGTGGCAAAGCCCTCAAAGGAATCTTAAGGACTACTTCTGTGCCCACCGGCCGCTCCCGGTTAAACTGTACACCATACGTTGGTCCAAAGTAATACTGCAGCCGCTTGTTGGCATTTCTAACGCCGAGTCCGGTACTCCCTTTACCGTCCCCATCGTACTGTCCGTCCAGCAACGCCTCGATCTTTTCCGGAGGAATTCCCGGGCCGTCGTCAATGATGTGAATTTCCACATTTTCATCTCCGCGGTGTGCCTGGACCGCAATACTCCCGCCGAGCCGTTTGGGCTCTATCGCGTGGTTGATCGCATTCTCCACAAATGGCTGAATGGTCATAAACGGGCACAACACATCGCCCACATCGGTGCCGACGTCAAACGAATACCGCAGCCGGTCACCCAACCGCACTTTCTGAATGGAGAGGTAGCGCCGGGCCTGTCCCATTTCTTCAGCGATGGTTACAAAATCGTTGTTTTCCCGTTTTAACGTGTAACGCATCATATCGGAAAAAGCATAAATCATTTCCTGGGTTTTATCGGCCCCTTCAAGCATAGCCAGACGGCCGATGGTGTTGAGCACGTTAAACAGAAAATGCGGATTGACCTGGGCTTGCAGTGCTTTTAAGTCGGCCTCTTTCAGTGCTGCCTCTGCCTCGCTTCGCAGTTTCACTTCTTCCATAAGTGACAAGTTGGTATTGTGCAGTTCATCCTGCATGATATGTACAAGCTGTTTTTCCACCAGATAATTGGCGATGGTATACAGTAAATCCGCCGAAGCTTTAACCTTCTCCAGCGTTGTCACCCAGGTTCGCTCGTGGAGCTCGCAAAGCGCTGAGTCACCTGTAAAATCGGTGAGAACCCCCGGCGCCCCCAAAGGCAGCCGTTCCATTTCTTCCCTGGGAATCCGGATTTGACCGGACAAAATGGCTCCCAGATAATTTCCCTTTACCATAATGGGCACCGCCAGATCCACCAGCCCCCCATGACAAATATAAATGGAAGGTTTTCCCGACCGGGCTGACAAAATGCCGCCGTGAGCATCGGACTCGTAGCACCGGTTCAGACACGTTTCGTCCTCCCGGAATTTGAGACAAAACCCGCTAAAATTACTGTACCGCGTGATTGGATTTCCCTTATAATCCACCGTGACTGTTGCAAATCCGGTTGCCGCGGAAAAAGAATCCTGTATCTTTTGAAGCACTTCCACATCAAACACATCTGTGATTTTCAGCAAGACCCTCATGAAGTATTCCCCCTGATTGTTTATTCGTTTAAAACTAATTTTTCCCCTTTTATTTATAAATATTATAACACAATTCGCAAAATATTACACTTTTTCTTCGGTTTAACTGTTTTATTTTGCCATCATTTGACCCGAATAGTATCTTTCTGAATATAATAGCCCCCATCCTGATACTTTTTTATCTTATGCCGCTTTAAATATTTCCAGTCTGAGTCTGCTGATTTCCGCAAAAAATTCTCAGGATCCCTTTTCCTGTTTCCAGCCTTCCCTATTTGATGATTTTACTTGACAAAGCCTTAATTTTATATCAGAATCAAACTAACCATAAAAAATAGGAGGTCATTATGAAAAAGAGACTCAACACCCTTTGTATTCTATTCTTTGCCGCGATTCTGTTCTTTTGTCCCTCTGCCTTGGCCGCAGAGGCCGATAATGCCGGCAATTTGTTTGCGTCGGATGCCATTTCAACGGCATCGATTCCCAGGGACCTTTACTGGGCTGGCAGTTCCCTCAATCTTTCCGGCACCCAGATTGGGGGCGACGCAATTATTGCCGGGAACATTTTAAATCTGGAAAAAATACATACCACTGGCAGTGTGCGTATCGCCGGAAACATGGTGACCTTGTCCGGAATTACCGTGGATAATAATATCACCGCAGCGGGCAATAATGTTTCCATAAGCAACGGCACCAAGGCCTCGGGCGTTTACGCCGCCGGTTCCACCATTTCTTTTGACGGCGAATGCCAGGCCATGTCCCTCAGCGGGAAAACCGTTACCCTTAACGGAAAAGTAAACGGGAACGCCACCATTGATGCCGAACAGGTCGTCATAGGAGACAACGCCGTTGTGACCGGCAAACTCACCGTGAACGCTTCCGAAAAACCGGACGTTCCTTCTTCGGCCAGCATCGGGTCCCTGAGTTACACCCAGAATCAGAATCAGGAAGAAACCGAAGCCGCCGATACCCCAAGTCAGGCTGCCAAAACCGCCAAACACGCTGGTTACTGGCTGGCTTCCACCGTCGCCCTTGCCGCTTTTCTTATCCTGCTGGCCAACAAAGCCCTGGAAGGTGCAAAAACGATGACCGTTCAAAAACCCGCTCCGCTGTTTGTTTCCGGGCTGGTTGGCCTGCTGGCCCTGCCGGTACTGCTGATTTTATTGCTGATCACCTACATTGGCGTTCCCATCGCCTTTATTGTCGCGCTGCCGGCTTGTGCCCTGGGGCTTAGTGCCACGGCGTTTGCCGGTGCTTCCCTGGGCCGCCTGGTCTTTCCAAAATGGAACCTCTGGGGATCTTCCCTGCTCGGTGCCGCTGTGCTCAGCCTGGTGGAAAACATTCCAATTCTCGGTTTCATTGTGACCTTTGCCGCACTGATCTATACCTTCGGCTGGGTCATCCAATGGATTTGGGAGCAAATTAAGCATCCAGACTGGAAAAAGACACCGGCACCCGCTGCTGAATCCGGAGAACGGGAAGTGCCAACCCTGCCAAAGGACACAACCGGATTTGACGATACCGATCAATAAAATCCTGTGGTTCTCATTTCCTGACAGATTCAAAAAAAATCTTTGGACCTGTCAGGATTTTTTTCTTTCTATAAAATAAAGAAGCATTTTTTTCAAAAATTTTAATAAAAAAGGAAGTGGCTTACGCCGCTTCCTTTTTTAGCCACTTATTCCATTTCTTCCTTCAAACAAGGCTTCTTTACTTCCGGACATTCCTTCATGCCTTTTCTCCGGATACTGGCAAAAACCGATCCGGACAGATTGTGCCACACACTGAAAATGGCACCGGGCAATGTGGCTAACGGATTTGCCGCAAAGTTCGCCGTAGCCAGAGACACTGCCAACCCGCTGTTTTGCATCCCCACTTCAATGGCAATAGCCGTGGATTTTTTATAATCCACGTGAAAGATCCTGGCAATCGCCAGTCCAAGTCCCATGCCGAACAAATTATGAAGGATAACCACCCCCAGTACCAGCAAACCGCAATCCATGATCTTCGTGGTATTTTTAGCGATAATGCCACAGATAATCATCACGATGGCGACCACCGAAATCAGCGGCAATACCCCGGATATGTTCTCGATTTTTTCCCCGAAGACATGGTTGACGGCAATGCCCAGCACCACCGGAATCAAAATAACTTTGACCACCGAAAGCACCATGGCCCAGAACGAAACCTGAACCCAGGCTCCGGCGAGAAGGTACACCAGGGCCGGCGTCATCAGTGGGGCCAGCAACGTGGACAGAATCGTCATGCCGACCGACAGGGGAACATCCCCACCGGCAATATAGGTGATCACGTTGCTGGCGGTCCCGCCCGGGCAGCAGCCTACCAGAATGACCCCCAAAGCGATATCCGCCGGCAGATGAAATCCTTTGGCCAACAGCCAGGCCGTCAGTGGCATAATGGTAAACTGGGCTGCCGCTCCCAGGAGCATTTCCCGGGGGTGGGTGAAGACCACCTTAAAATCGGAGGTGCGGATGGTCAGCCCCATGCCGAACATGGCTACCCCTAAAAACACCGATGTGTAGGTGGTGGTCCAGGCAAAAACCCCGGGAACAAAAAAGGCGAAGATGGAAAAAGCAATAATAACCACGCCAATAGATTTGGTCAGAATCCCGCTTAATTTTTCAATTGTTTTCATCTGTCCTGACTCCAGGAAAAATTATCAATCAGCCGGGTTTTTCCAACAACCACCGCCATGGCCACCAGCACCGGCCCGTCCGCCCGGGCAACCGGCTGCATGGTCAAAGCATCCACCATCTGTACATAATCGATTGTTGCCAGCGGTTCCGCCTCAATTTCCTGACGCATGGGCGCAAGTACCGTTTCACCTTCAACCCCTGCGCCGATCACCGCCTGTCCTTTTTTCACCGCCCGGGACAGACACAGGGCCGCCTGGCGTTCTTCCGGATTTAGGTAAGTGTTCCGGGACGACCTGGCCAGACCATCGGCTTCCCGGACAATGGGGCAGCCCACAATCGTGATATCAAAGTTGAGATCAATGACCATCTTTTTGACAATGGCCAGCTGTTGGGCGTCCTTTTCCCCGAAATACGCCCGGTCCGGCGACACAATGTTAAACAGTTTAGCCACCACGGTACATACCCCGCCAAAATGGACCGGACGGGTCACACCGCACAGGGTTTCGTTCAGGGTGTCGACTTGAACCGTGATATGGGGATCGTTGTACATTTCTGCTGGTTCCGGATGAAAAATCATATCGACTCCCAGGCTTTCACACAAGGCACTGTCCCTGCCAAAATCCCGGGGATAGGCTTCCAGATCTTCCGCCGGGCCAAACTGCACCGGGTTGACAAAATCTGATACCACGACGACATCATTGTCTTCCCGGCATTTTTTAATCAAACTGGCGTGTCCTTCGTGGAGAAAACCCATGGTCGGCACCAGACCGATGGTTTTGCCTTCTTGTTTCCAGGCTTTAACCGCTTTTCTGATTTCTGCAATTGCTTTTGTTTCCTGCATTTTTTTCTCTTTTCTTTATGGATTTGGAGATAGTTTTCCTGATTCGCTGTTATGCCATGTCTTCCAGCCGGCCATGCGCTTCGTAGCGCGTGATCCGGCTAATATGATTCTCCTTGTCCACAAAGACAACCGCTGGTTGATGCCCTGCGGCTTCTTCCGGTGTTAACTGGGCGTACGCCATGATGATAATTTTATCCCCCACAGCGACGCACCGGGCCGCCGCGCCATTTAAGCACATCACACCGCTGCCCTTCGGCCCGCAGATTGTATATGTCGAAAAGCGTTTGCCGTTTTCAATATCCACAATCTGAACCTGTTCGTATTCCATAATCCCGGCGGCCTCCATAAGACCGGCGTCCACCGTGATGCTGCCAACATAATCCAGGGCGGCCTGCGTCACTGTCGCCCGATGGATCTTTCCTTTAAGTAATGTTACTGTCATTCTGCATTCCTTTCGCGTTCTTCTAAAATCAGCGTAATAAAAAAACACCCCAGAGGACGTCATCCGCCTCCAGGCTGTCTGATGTTCTTCTGTATTTTGAGTCTCATTTATAAAATATGAGCTCACTTTTAAATTAGGTGATGCATGAAACAGTGAATCAGTGAGAGTATAGTTTCGCTTGAATACTATCTCCACAATGATTCTACCACACTTCTCCCCAACGTCATGTACTTTTAAAAAAACAAGAAAACAGACGGTCCGAAGACCGTCTGTTTTCTTTTCACCATCTTTATCGTTATAATGGATTCGCTTCTTCCACCTTAATCTGAATGGCTTCCAGACGCAGCCCCAGGCCAGTGGTTCCTGCGGTCTTTCCATCGGTCATCCAGTCGGTCCAGCCGAGGTTTTGGACATGGGCCCGGTACGAAATGACATACTTATCTGCATCTTCCCCGGTGGCTTTCAATTCAAAGGCTTCCACCCGCAGGCCTTCTCCCGTCGTTCCGGCGGTTTGGCCTTCGCTCATCCAGGACTGCCAGCCCACATTCTGCACATGAGCCCGGTAACTCAGGTTGATTTTCGCATTGTCGTCATACAGTTTAATGGCTTCAACGCGCAGGCCTTCCCCGGTGGTCCCGGCGGTGCCGATTGTCGCCTGATTGGATTGCTGCATCCCCTGCCAGCCAATATTCTGCACATGGCCTTCAAAGTGAATATTTTCTGCGGTGCAGCCGGCTTCATCGGTATCGTTCGCGGGATTGGCCGCCGGTGCATTTAACCCGGCTGGCACCACCATCACCTGAACCGCTTCCACCCGGAAGCCAAACCCGGTGGTCCCGGCAAAGGTGGCCTCTTCCCCGTTCTTTGCCCAGTTCATCCAGCCAAAGTTTTCGGCGTGAACCCGGTAATAAATATCATAATCCCCGGCTTTGTCCCCGGTGAGCTGCATCCGCAGCGCCTCGATCTGCCGGGCCTGTCCCGTGGTACCGGCGAGGGTTCCATTTTCTTTCCAGCCCTGCCAGCCGTTCCCTGCCAAATGGGTATTGTAACGAATCCCCAAACCGTCAATGGCCTTGCCGTTATTATCCGTTACCGTGGCTTTGATCGCTTCCAGTCTCAAGCCCTTTCCAGTGGTCCCGGCGGTGATCCCATCACTTTTATATCCCTGGGTCCATCCATAATTCTGACCATGTACGGAATAGCTCACCACCGGCGTCAGTTTTCCTGTGGTGACTTCGGTGCCATCCGACACACTCTTATCGTCCCCGGTGTACCGGGTTTTGACCGTATAGGTCGTTTCGTAGGTTAACTTGTCAAACACAACCTGACCGTCCCCGGCTGCCGTCCAGCCGGACACCAGATTCCCTTCCGCGTCAAACAAAGCGTATTCCTGATTATCTTCTGTTTCTTTAACTGTGATCGTATTGTTTGCCACGGAAATCTGATCCTGGGATATTGGATTGGCTTTGAGGGTAACCTCCACCTTCATGGCAGAAGACGCTGCGTCAATCGTCGCGTTGACACTTTCCCCGGTATCCACCATGTCCGCTATTTTATCCCCGTTGTAATTGGCCAGGGTAGTGACCGTGTCGTTGGGGAAGGTTTCCAGTAATGCTTTATTGTAAAACGGATAATAATAGAGAACATTGAGTGACGAGTCAATGGATTGCTCCCCAGTCCGAAATACCGGCATAACCCCCGGCCGGTGCGTCGCCACATTGATTGTGTTCTGTTTTGACCCCGTGGCGTATATATCGCATTCCTCGCAGATTTTGTTGTCAATATGCCAGATCACAACTCCGCCGGTGGGATTGTTTACCACATACGGTTTGACCCGTGACTGATAACACCCTTGAAGTCCAAGATCCCTACCCGCATACTGCCGGTTTTCAACCAGATAATACTGGTCCGGATCACTGGTGTTGATCCGGTACGCCGTGTAGCCCCCCGAATCATCCCGGCTGGATACGGTGTAGGTCCCGCTTTGATCCAGAACTTCCGGATCGATATAACCCAACAGACTCCGGCAATAGGGATCCAGCGCTGCCGGTTTGAATACCAGGTTCCCCCCGGCATCCTTATAGTTCCCCCAACTGCCGCCGCACATCAAACTCAAATATTTAACATTGCAGTTAATCCATTCGCCCTCTTTTGAATAATTTACATCGTAAAGATCCGATAGTCCCAAGTAATGCCCCAGTTCATGGGTGAGAGACCCCAGTCCCGCCTGGGGATAATACGAACTATCTGCATTATCTTTCCATTGTTCCCCAAAGCAGATATACTGGTGCATCGTAATGCCGTCAGCGGAAAATGGTTCAAACTGATCTTCAAAATCCCAGGAATGGGCCCAGATGGAATGGGCGTTGTCCCCCCCGTAAGAAGATTCATAACCCGCTACAACAAAGGTGAGGGCCAGTTCGTCGTTAGTCAGTGTTCCGTCGTTGTTCGTATCGTATTGTTGATAATCCACGTATTTGGCGGAAGCGGCAAACGCGTCCCGGAACATGGAAATCATATCCTCGGCAACGGTTTCGTCCCCATAATTGCCCTTCCAGTTACCGTGGTTCCGGTTCAATGTAACATAGACGATCCCGTCATTGACCGCATCGTATTGATTGGTATTGCCATCCACCCCTTTGGCCGACGATTCTTCTACCGGGTAAAATGTGAACTGATTGTTGGACTCGCCCTTATAATAATTTTCAAGGCTGTCTTCCCCGGTAAAATAACTGCCCGCCCAGTTGTCCGAATCCATCGCAGCCATGTCCTGAAAACTGACGACAATACCGATGGTGGGCAGCCCGGTTTTGGTATCCAAAGACTGGGTCCTCAAAATACCGCTGTCTTGTTTGGATTCCAGAGCCTGTACCGAAACCGGATCTGATGTCCCGCTTTGCTTGAGACAGTCTGAATTGTAGGTTCTTCCGGCCAGGGCGTAGTACTGGGCCTTCCCTTCATCTGTTTCAACGCTGCTTGTGGTTGCCGCATTCGCCGGTGCACTGGCGTCCGCCCGGTCCCCCAGGGCCAGAGTCGTGCCATCGGAAACGACGTAATGCCACAGACCATCGCCGGTCTTGACAATCAGGGAACCGTCCGCTTTGGTATTGCCTTGAAAATACTCATCGCCAACCGCTTTGGCCGAAAATGTCACGCCGTCAGGCTGGGTGTAAGTGGTTTCGTTTTCCCGCGCCGGCATGGCCCACACGCTGCCCGACAGGGCAAAGAGCACCACCACCAGCAACAGTCCTGTTAAAACCAAAGATTTTTTTCCGGTTCCCCGGATCTTCCATGCTTTCATCCGATCGTTGTTCATTACAGCCTCCCTTTAATCCCGTTTTAATCACCGTTTTCTTTTTCGCTTGTACGTCTGCTTTCGTTAATTTCATCATCGTCGTCATGATTTTTGACGGTTCATTTTTTTAGTATTATACCTCCTTAGTCGAAAAATGTAAACGCATGCTTTTTCCACGATGCTAACCCCTATCCTGTTAAATTCTTGTTTTAAATGCAAAAAAGAAGCGGTTTTTTTACCGCTTCCTTTTTGTTTCTTAAAGCAACATCGTCAAAACCGGAATGGAAATCATGGAACACAGGGTCGAAAATGCGACGAGAACCGCTGCCGTTTTGCGCTGATTATCGTAAGGTGCTGCCCCCATCGCCAAAAGCGAGGCGATGGGCATCCCTACCGTAATGGTCATTATGCCCAGTATCACCGGATCGCTGACAAAAGGACGCATGATCAGATTCATCACCAGCGGACAAATCATCAGCCGGATCACCGTGAACCCGTACACCCGTTTTTCCCCCAGAATATCCTTGAGCCGGTACGCGCCAATGCTGCTTCCGATCGCCAGCATGGACAGGGGCATTGTGGTGTTGCCGATAAAAGCCACCGTATCCCCCACGACCTGGGGCAATGGCCACCCGGTAAAAAAGAGAACCAGAGCGATCAAAGACGCGATAACCCCATTGTTAAAAATATTGCGCAGCCGGCGTCCGGGGTTCCGGTCCGTCTCCAGCACATCGGTTTGCCCTTCTGCTTCTGCACTCTTTCGCATCAGCGCCATCTGCAGGGTAAAAAACAGAAAGTTAAACGGCATGTGCAGAATGCTGGTATAAAAGATCGCCGCATTGCCGTACAAAGCCTGCACCACCGGATAGCCCATAAACCCGGTATTGGCAAAAACAATCGCCCCCATATAAAGGGCCCGCTGGCCTTTTGGCACCCGAAACGCCCGGGCCAGGGCATAGCCCAAAACCGGCGTGACGGCATACAGCACGACCCCAGTGATTAAAAGGAAAACCACCGTGCCTGAATCCTCTCCCTGGGCTGCAGAAACCGAAGCCACAATCAACAGGGGATTGGTGACCTGTATAATCAGCTGGGATATTTTCCGGCTGGTCCTGTCGTCCAGGATGCCCACCTTATTCAAAAGAATCCCCAAAAACATGGTGGCGATCAGCTTGGTCATGGTAATCACAATGGTCATGGCTTGTATGCTCCGTTTCTAAATTTTGTCAACAACCTCTATCAAATAGTTTTTCCGGATCAGTTCGTCCTCAATTTGATCGAGGACTTCCCCACTCTCCGCTTCAACCCTATGATAATGATAACCCGAAGTCACGTTTTTTAGCAAGCTGGATTTTCCACTGCGGATGGCTTGCATAAAATCATCCACTTTTTTTCTGGAACACACGTTAAGGGGTACTTCGATCCGGCCGTAGACCCGGTGGCTGACAATCACATTCACCACCGTTCCACCCCTATCGACAATGGTGTTGAGTTCGTCCCGGGTGGTGTCATCGGAATGACGCACTTTAAAAATCCGGCAGCAGGCCGGATTGTGGGTTTGCTGCAGCAGATACCCGCGGTTGGTCGAAAGAATATGAACCCCCGCCACGCGCAGCAGGGCCATATCCTGAACGATCACCTGACGGCTGACTCCCAGCATCCGGGCCAGGGCCGCCCCCGA
>JAQWCN010000093.1 GCA_028705955.1 Eubacteriaceae bacterium | reverse complement strand
TTTTTTATTATATTGAAATTGAAGATGATGAATTAAAACCAGATCTGGATGTCGATCGCATTCTGGATGATAACCGGGATAATATCATTGGCCAGTTTATTCAGGCGATGCGCCGGGATCCATCCGACCCTGTAGCTCAAAAAGCATTATATTATGGATTGGAAGGATTGCTGAAGGATGGGGAGGATCAATGAAAATAAAAACACTGAATCTTTTGGCTTTTGGAAAATTTATAGATAAGACGATTGAAATAGACGACGGTTTTAATTTGATTTTTGGTGGGAATGAGGCTGGAAAATCCACAGTCCAGCATTTTATTGAAGGGATGCTTTTCGGATTTTATAAACCGTATCGCAAAAAAAGAACATATAATGAGAATTATTACCATTATAAACCAAGACATAGTGACAAATATTATGGATCTATGATTATGGAAGATGATAATGGCAAAGAGATAAGGATAGAACGCGATTTTCTTAAAACCAGAGATGGCGTAAGAATTTTTAATAATATTACCGGTGAGGAAATAACCCAGACTTATCCTTATGACCATGTGACAAAACAATATCTTCCTTTAGGTTATGGTAGCGTCAATTCAGTTGTTTATAATAACACCGTTAATTTTAAACAAATGGCTTCCCGTTCCGATGATGATTTAGCTAAAGAAGTCAACAATCGTTTGGTTGATTTGGTGACGGACAATTCGGATGATATCTCGGTCAATGGGGTTTTGGATTATTTAAAGAGCAAGAAAGAAGCAGTTGGAACCTTTGGTAAAAGTAAATCCAATTACGGGATGGCGGTTCGGGAACGCAATAATCTTCGGGGTATTTTAAAAGATACCGAAGAAATTTATCAAAAGGTTAATTGCAACCAAAAACGCATTCAACAGTATGAAAAAAAAATCGAACGACTCAATCAGGTGAGAGCAAAGCAAGCCAAAGAAATGGGACAGAAAAAACAGGCGGCACTTGATAAACAGAAGGCGGCTATAGCGCAGACAAAAGACCGGATTGAACAAATTAAAAATGATAATGCGGCACTTCACCAAAAATTGGATGACCTTTTATATCAATATGGTTCTTTTGATCAGGAATTATTTTCACATTTACAATTTTTGAAAAGCAGTATGGAAGGATTGATTCAAAGAATTGAAAAGCTTACAGAACAAATAGGTGCTTTAGAATCTGAGAAAGATGAAACGCAGAAGCGTTTAAATCATATGGATCGCAATTTAAAGGGATTGACGAGACAGCAACTGGAGGATGATTACAAGGAATACCGAATTGCTAAGTCAAATGGTGATTTATACAATCAAGAGCAGGATCAATGGGAAAGCCATTTGGAAAGACAGCATCAATCCGAAGATTGGATTGATTTGCAACGTTTTTCGATTAAACCACTTTTAGCGTTGATGATTGCAGGAATTCTTTTGATTGCCTTATCCTTTTTGAATCCGGCTCAATTTATGGCGTTTGCAGTACAAGTAATCATTTGTACTTTTGGATTGGTTTTGTTTTTAACGGGATTTATCGTTATTATTATAAGAAAAAATGATTTTAAAAGCGTTGCGCTTCCAGCAAATGAGGGGCGTGAAAACTTGGATGGCATGGATACAGAAGATGTTTTGGCATCAGATGAAGATAACCACTGGCGCTCATCTTTGGAAATCATGAAAGCATATGGTCAAAGCAATGAAGCGGATTTTGAAAAAATGGTACTTAAACTTCATAATATTTTTAAACGCTATGAATCATTGCAGCAAGAGAGTGACCGGTGTCAGATGAAAATTGACAGTGTAAATGAAGAAAAAAAAGCATTGTCAGAAGAAAAAGAAAGCTATCAAGGGGAAATTGAAGAACGTCTGGATTCTCTTGGTTTTAAAAGTCTCGAAGATTATGGGGAAATATCCAAGCATCTGGGAGAAATTGAAAAACTCCGTGCAGAAATTGCCGCAAATAATAAGTTATATGATGAATTATCTGGAAATGATTATATTATTGCACTTCCGAATGATGCCGACGATAATGTGATTATTCCTGAAGAACAAAAAAGAATTCATACCAAAGGGACGGTTGAAGCCCTTGAACATGAAAAAGCGATTCTTCTAGGAGAAAACACATCAATGATGAATGGTGTTGGTAATCCGGTGGCCATACGGGAACAGATAGAGGGACTTGATCATCAGATCGAGAATTATGAAATGGAATTGCGGGCTTGTGACATGGCTGAATCATTTTTTAATAATTTTAAAAAAGAAACGCATTATGAACAAGCGACAAATCTCAATGAAAGAATCGGGACCATATTAGATGGAATCACGCATAAGTACCACCAGGTTAAGGTTGATGATGCGCTTAAAGTAAAGGTTGTTAATCCTGAAAACAATGATTTACTTGGAATTGAACAGTTAAGTGGAGGAACGATTGATCAAATTTATTTTGCGCTTCGTTTTGGGGTGAGGGATATTGTTGATCGTAACCAGACACTTCCGTTCATTTTAGATGATCCCTTTGTTCAATATGATGACCAGCGAAAAAATGCTGCAATTCAGTTTTTGTACAAATCCAGTGAAGAAAATCAAATTTTGCTTTTCACTTGTAGTGGAGATGAAAAAAGAATGATGGATGACAATCAACTCACATATACGGGAATTGGACTTTAATAAAAAGGAAGAAAGATAATGAAATTAAACCAGGTACAAAGATTATTATCGGCAGCGGTTTTAACAGGTGAAAATCATTTGGAAGATGAAGTTCATACAGCCTGTGGATGTGATTTGATGAGTGATGTTCTACGTTTTGCAAAAGAAGATGGCATTATGTTGACCGGACTTGTTAACAAACAGGTGATTAATACGGCAGATATGGCCAATATGCATTCAATTATTTTTGTGCGGGGGAAAAAACCGGGTCAGGAATTGATTGATCTTGCAAAAGATATCGACATGTTGATCATGACAACAAAAACACCCATGTTTGAATCTTGTGGTATTTTATATGCGAATGGTCTGAAGGGTGCAAAGCCGAAAAATGAATTATAAAGTTAATTTTGAAGTGGAAAAAGACGATTTTGAAAAAGCGGGAGAAGCTTCACGTAAAATAAAAAAAACACTGAAACAACTTGGTGTTGATAATAAAACGATCCGTCATATTGCCATTGCCGGTTACGAGGGCGAAATGAACCTGGCTATTCACTCTGATGGAGGAGAGATTATCTTGGAAGTATCCAGTGAAAAAATTAATTTGACCATTCAAGATGTGGGGCCTGGTATTCCGGATTTAGATTTAGCGATGACAGAAGGTTATTCCACTGCGAGTGACAAGGTGCGTGAAATGGGATTTGGTGCAGGAATGGGCCTGCCAAATATGGAAAAGAATGCTGACTTTTTTGAGATCCACTCTAAAGTGGGAAAAGGAACAAAAATTCAAATGTCTTTTAATTTAAAATAGTTAAAAGGAGTAAATGATGGAAAATCGAAAGTTTTTTCATTCTGTCTATTTGGATACTGATAAATGTCTTGGGTGCACAACATGTCTGAGAAATTGCCCAACAGGAGCAATTCGTGTTCGTGGAGGAAAAGCAAAGATTATTCAGTCCAAATGTATTGACTGTGGAGAATGCATTCGCATTTGTCCACATCATGCAAAAAAAGCAAGAACGGATTCTTTGAAATGTATTAAAGATTATCCCTATCGTGTGGCCATTCCAGCGCCAACACTGATTGGGCAGTTTGGATTAAAATACTCTATAGATCGTATTTTATCGGCACTCAAAAGTTTGGGATTTGATGAAGTGGTCGAAGTGGCATATGGAGCAGAGATCGTTGGCCGGGCAATTCCGGCAGAATATGGCCGGGATAATTTGTTACTTCCGGTTATCTCATCGGCGTGTCCTGCGGTATCCAAATTGATTCAGGTGCGGTTTCCTGAACTGACGGGAAACATCTCAACGTTAAAATCACCCATGGGGGTCACGGCGAGGCTTGCCAGAAAAAGGATTGAAAAAGAAAAAGGTTTGGCGCAAAAAGATATTGGAATTTTTTTTATTACACCTTGTGCTGCAAAAGCAACAGAAGTTAAAGATCCAGATAATTGGGATGATGCATATGATGTCATTAACGGAGCGATTTCGATAAAGGATATTTATGGCGCTTTGCGTTCAGTTCTACGAACGGTGGATGAAAAAAACATTCAAAAGGCGTCTTCAATGGGATTTGGCTGGGCTTTATCCGGAGGTGAAAGCCGGTTTGTCCAAAATCGGCAACTGATCCATGTTGATGGAATTTCAAATGTTATTCGTATTTTAGATGAAATTGAAAATGGCAATTTAGAAGATATTGAATTTTTTGAAGGTTTGGCCTGTATTGGTGGATGTGTCGGAGGATGTTTGACTGTTGAAAACAGTTTTGTTGCGCGTATGGTCATTGAAGAACGTGCCAAACAGGTAAAATCTCATGGAAAAGATGTGATGCTTGAGGATGTTGTCATTAAGAAATGGTTGGATGAGGAAAGATTGCATCGACGTCATCCGCTTCAGCCCCGTGTTTTTAAACCGTTAGATGATGATTTCCAAAAATCCCTGGATAAAATGCAGCAAATAGAAATTTTAGAAAGCCGGTTACCCGGTCTTGACTGTGGATCCTGTGGGGCCCCGGGTTGCAGAGCCTTGGCTGAGGATATTGTGACCGGTCATGCGAGGGAAATTGATTGCGTTTTTGTATTGAAAGATCGCGTTTTGGAATTATCAAAATTAACCAGTGAAATGCTTCAAATGGGTCATCCAATGGAATCTGATGGAACAGATAAAGAAAAAGAATAACAAGTGAGAAGGGAGGAAATACGTATTGAACGATTCAATGCGTTAAATCACGATGAAAGTCAGTGAACTCGTTAAGCAGAAACCTTTTGTTTTACTCAATGAATCTGTGGATACAAATAGAGAAATAGAAACCGGTTATGTGGGTGATTTACTCAGCTGGGTAATGGCCAATGCGGATAATGGGTGTGCCTGGGTCACAATTCAAACGCATTTAAATACGATTGCGGTGGCAACACTTTTGGAGATGGCTTGTATTATTATTCCTGAAGACGCAGATGTAGAGGTGGAAACAATTGCCAAAGCAACAGAAGAAGGGATTCCTATTATAAAAACGGCGTTAAATGCTTATGAAGTTTGCACATTCCTGGGAAATTTGGGGATCCAATGACACAAATAGCGGTGGATTTACACATGCATTCTGCCCTTTCACCTTGTGGCGATAAAGAAATGACTCCAAATAATATTGTTGGAATGTCTATGCTAAAAGCGTTAAATGTCATTGCTGTAACAGATCATAATTCCGCGAAGAACGTTCCGGCAGTGGCTCATGCTGCCAAGGGACTTGGCCTGCAAATTTTACCGGGTATAGAAGTAACGACAAAAGAGGAGTGCCATATTTTAGCTTATACTCCGGATATAGAAAGTGTATTGGCTTTAGATACAATACTTTACAAGCATCTTCCAATGGTCAAAAACAGACCGGATTATTTTGGACATCAATATATCATGGACGAAGAGGATGAAATCGTTGGTGAGGTAGATAAGCTGTTGATTTCTGCAACAGACTTGTCCGTTGAAGCATTAAAGACAATTGTGGATGAAATGAATGGTATTATTGTGCCAGCACATATTGATCGAAAATCATATTCAATTATGGCATCCCTGGGGTTTATACCGATGGATTTAAAAATAAGGACAGTAGAAATATCCAGGGGAATGTCGTTAAAAAAAGCAAGGGAATCCTTTCCAGTGTCACCGGAAATTCAGATGATTCAAGGTTCCGATGCACACTATTTGGAGGATATTGCAGAACGGGAATACTTTTTGGATGTTCCAGATTTAAAAAGAGATACACTCTTGAAATATTTGGGATACTTTAGATGAGTTGTAAACTATACCGTAAAATCTTGTGCAAAAATTGGGGATAATGAATAAAAGAAATCCATAAAAGAAAGGGTTTCTTTTATTTTTTTACATCTATTTTCAAATTTTACATTTATGAAAAGGGTATCTTTTTCAATCAAATTATGATACCATAATCGCGATGAATTATTGGTTACATTTTGAGGATGTTAACAAAAAGTGTGTGTGTTTTAATACCGTAAAGGAGGAGTCGAATTGTCTGATTATATCCCGATCAATCAATTAGATGAAGTTCGAAAAATTGTTAAGAAGCATCGGCAGGAACCTGGTTGTTTAATGCGTATTCTTCAAGATACTCAAGGTGCATATGGCTATTTGCCTTTGGAGTTACAGCAGGTTATTGCGGATGAGTTGAACATTCCGTTGACTGAAGTGTATGGCGTTGCAACATTTTATGCACAGTTTACGCTAAAACCTAAGGGGGAATTTAAAGTTGGTGTTTGCCTTGGAACGGCTTGTTATGTAAGAGGTTCTCAAGCGGTTTTGGACGAAGTGTCCAAGATTTTGGATACAAAAGTTGGAGATACTTCTGAAGATGGCAAATTTTCACTCGATGCAACGCGTTGCGTTGGCGCTTGTGGCCTTGCCCCGGTTATGATGATTAACGATGAAGTATATGGCCGACTGACACCATCTGAAGTTAAAGATATTT
>JAQWCN010000092.1 GCA_028705955.1 Eubacteriaceae bacterium | reverse complement strand
CCACTTTGTCACTGACCGATGTGGCTTCCTTTACTTCCCCGGTCGTCAGCCCCAGGTCTCCGATATTCCCGTTATCTTTATAGACAATGGCAATCTGGTCAGATACCTGGGTGTCAGAACTGACATCTGGAACAGACTGGGTGTTTAAAACCGGTTCGTTTTCTGCTGCAAACACGGTTCCAGCTGAGGCCAGAACACAAAGCGTTACCGCCAGGCTTACAATAAATTTTTTCATTGAATTTCCCCTTTTCTTTGGTTATTTCTCAACTCCTTCTTTATTATCCCTTCAATATGTATTGGTTTCAAGTCCAGAGACCATTTCTGCTTTATCCCGAATTATTTCATTTAAAAAATTTTTAAAAAAGACGGATCCATGGGATCCGCCTTAATCCATGCTGTTATTTTTTACTGCTTACACGGCGATGGTATAAAAAGAAACTCAGGGTTGCAAGCACAATCAAAGCGATTACTGGTTTTTATTCTTAAACAATGCTTTATTATTGCGCTGATTGGTATTGATTTCAAGATAATTCCTAATTTTTGCATCAAAACATTTCATCTCTTTAATTTTACCCTTTGTTCTTTCTTTAGTCTATTAATTTTATTAAAATCGCTTTTCAACTCCGGCCCGGGAAAAACATGGTTCAAAAAATAAAAAAACGGATCCTTCCGGATCCGTTGCCTTTTACAGAAAACCTGGCGACAACTTTTATTCTGCGCAATAAAAATGCGGGCCGCAGCCCGCTATTTTCATGCATTCTGGAGCCTTTGAGCGGATTTGAACCGCTGACCCCCACCTTACCATGGTGGTGCTCTACCTGCTGAGCTACAAAGGCATTTAATAATTAATCTGGTTGTGGCTAAAATGGTGGGGAGAGATGGATTCGAACCATCGTAGACTTAGTCAACGGATTTACAGTCCGCCCCCTTTAGCCACTCGGGCATCTCCCCAAGACCATGCTACTGTCATAAACAGCTTCTATATAATACTTGAAAACACCGGTCAAGTCAAGGCTTTCCCGGGACTTTTTTTATTTTATTTTCCCCGGCGCATCGCTTCCAGTTCATCCCGGACGCTCTCCTTCATATGCTCGCTGATCCGGTTGCGGTCTTTGGGTTCGGTGACTGCCTGTTCTTTGGCCGCTTCTTTCCGGACCCGCTTCATATCCAGCAGCAGTTCCCGGGAGGGAATCCGCACCGCTCCGCAGGCCAGTACCATTTGCTGCACCGCATTGTCCGACGTCACCACCCGCACCTGGTCCCGGTTTCTCCTCCGGGCTTCCCGGGAGTTGCCCATGATTTCGTAAACCCGGCGTTCAATATAGGAATCTGCCGTCTGATCTTTCCCGGTGAAGATCACGGAAATGCCGGCCCGCTCGATCACCCGGTTATCAGCGTCGTCCTGGGTGTAGGCGTCAAAAACAAGGAGGGTTGTGCAGCCGCAATAGCCGCTGTAATCCGACAGAAGATGAATCAGGTGTTCCCGTTCATTTTCCAGATTAATATCGGTGATTCCCCGGATTTCAGCCCAATGATGGATGACATTATAGCCATCGACGATCAGATAGGTTGTCATACCCTCGCTTCCTTTCGTTAATGCCGCTGTTTGGCCGCTTCTGCCAAAATGATGGCCGCGGCAGCCGAAGCGTTAAATGAATCGATATCGCCGTAAAGGGGAATCGCCGTTGTAAAATCACAGCATTTTTTGACCCCGGGACTGACCCCTTTGCCTTCGCTGCCAATCACGACGGCCAGTTTCCCGGTCATGTCGTTTTTATAATAGGGGGCGCCGTCCATATCCGCTGCGGTCACCCAAAACCCTTTTTCTTTGAGTTTTGCGATGCACTGGCTCAGATTGTTCACCTTAATCATGGGGGTGTAGCTCATGGCCCCGGATGAGGCTTTGACCGATACCGCTGTCACGCTGGCGGAGCGCCGGCCTGGAAAAATAATGCCGTGGGCACCGCAAAGGTTGGCACTGCGAACGATGGCCCCAAAATTATGCGGATCGGTAATGTGGTCCAAAATGACGACCAGCGGTTCTTCCCCCCGGCTTTCGGCCAGAGCGAAAACCGCATCCAAATCTTGATAGGCAAAGGGCGCCATGAGTGCCGCCACCCCCTGATGGGGTTCGCCTTCGGCCAAGGTTTCCAGCCGGGCTTTATCCACCGATTGAACCACAATTTGCTTCTTCTTGGCTTTGGTGATGATATCACCGAGGACGTGGTCTTTATTGTTTTTCTGAACCAGCAGTTTATCGATCTGCTGACCCGCTTTCAGGGCTTCCTGAACCGGATTTTTGCCGACGATGACAAAGTTCTCCTGTGCGTTTTCCACTGTTTCTGATGGCTGATGAGAACGGCCTTTTCCCCGGTCGTTAGGATTCTTGTTCATGTTTTTCTCCTGCGATGGCCTCCCGCCGGTAATGCCTTGGCGGCAACGGGCCAAAATACTGATACAAATAGGTTTTGATCATACTGTTATACAATTTGCGGTTTTTGGTCGCCTTCTGTCCAAAATATTTTTCGAAATCCGGATAGCCGGACAGAATGAAAAAGGACCAGTCTTCCAGCTTGCCAAAGGTCTGCCCCATCTCCCGGTACAGTTTTTGCACCTGCACGTCATTGCACAGGCGTTCGCCGTAGGGCGGGTTGGTTACCACCACGCCGTAATGCCTTTTGGTGGCAACTTTTTGCACCGGCATTCTCTGAAACGAAACCACATCCGAAACCCCGGCCAGTTCTGCGTTGGTCCGGGCCTGTTTTAACGCTTTGGGATCGATATCCGAACCCAGTATCTTAAATTTCTTGGTATTAACTGCCTGTTCCGCTTCGAGACGGGCCAAATCCCAGGCTTTTGTTCCAACCGCTTCCCAGGCTTCAGACACAAAATGACGCCGGAGGCCGGGAGCGATATTTTTACCGATCATGGCCGCTTCGATCACAATGGTTCCGGAACCGCAAAGCGGGTCCAGGAAGAACCGTTCCGGCTGCCACCGGGAAAGCAGCACCAGCGCCGCCGCCATGGTTTCCTTTAAGGGTGCGCCATTGGCATACTGCCGGTATCCCCGTCGGTTGAGTCCGGAACCGCTGGTATCGATGGATAAGGTCACTTCGTCTTTGAGGATCTGGATGTGAATCGGGTACTGGGCCCCTTCTTCTTTAAACCAGTCCTGCTTATAAACGGATTTCATCCGTTCCACCACGGCTTTTTTGACAATCCGCTGGCCGTCGGATTTACTGAACAGCGTCGATTTTACCGAAGTGATTTTTGCCGCTGGAAAATAGCCGTCTTCGGGAATCCAGTCTTCCCAGGGCAGGGCCTTGGTCTGTTCAAACAATTCGTCAAAGGTCACAGCTTTAAACTGTCCCATGATCAGGAGCACCCGATCCGCACAGCGCAGCCACAGGTTGGCTTTGGGGATTGCATCTGTTCCCCCGTGAAAATACACCCGGCCGTTTTCGACTCCGTCTGTTTCAAAGCCAAGGTCCGCAATTTCTCTCTTGACGACACTTTCCAGTCCAAAGGCCGTCGTCGCACATAAATGATTCACCGGGCACCTCAATTGAAAGGTTTGACCACGGTGTCCCGGCCATAAACCAGAAAACCCGCGTACCCTTTTTCCTCACAGGCATTAATCTGTTTCCCCATTTTCTTTTTCTGGGTGATCAGATTGACCTGATAACCGGCTTCCCGGTAGGCATCGGCGGTGTGAATCACTTCTGCCATATCCGCGTCTGCCGCGTGGAACAGTGCAATGCGTTTGGAGGGCCGTTTCTGGTCTGCTTCCCGTTCCATCAAAATGCCGACGATCCGTTCAAACCCAATGGAGAAGCCCACTGCCGGAGCCGACTGTTTGCTGTATTTGCCGATCATATGATCGTAGCGGCCGCCGCCGGCAATGGAATAGCCGACATCGCCGTAACTCACTTCAAAAACCTGGCCGGTATAGTAGCCCATTCCCCGGATCAGGGTAAAATCGAAGGCGATGGTGTAACGGCCGGCTGCCATTCGGGTCACCGTTTCGATAACCCGGTGCAAATCGGCCACGGCTTCCGGTTCGTCGACAACCGTGCCGATCGTGTCCAGGGTAACCCTGGCGGCCTGATCCACAAAATCCGCAACCATTCCAGCGTCGTATCCTTTTGCTGTCAATTCTTCTTTGACCCCGTCGGCGCCGATTTTATCCGCCTTGTCCAGGGAGATACAGACCGATCCCACATCTTCCGGTTTAAAACCCTGCTGAAGGATAAAAGCCGTCAGCAGTTTGCGGTCATTGACCTTGATGATAAAATCTTCAAATCCAATGGCCAAAAGGGCTTTGGACGTGGTGCTGATCAATTCTATTTCTGCAGTGACCGACGGATCCCCGATAATATCGATATCGCATTGTTTAAAGGAACGGAACCGGCCCCGCTGGGGACGTTCCGCCCGGAACACGTTGCCGATCTGAATGGCCTTAAAGGGCATTTCCAGTTTTTCCGCGTTGTTGGAGTAGAACCGGGACAGGGGCAGGGTCAAATCGTAACGCAGGCCCATATCACACAAATCCCCGGGGGTGCTGCCTTCGTGGGCTTTGAGTTTATCCCCTCTCTTGAGGATGGTAAACAGCATTTTCAGATTTTCACCGCCGTCGCTGCCCAGCAGCAAATTGACATTTTCCAGGGCCGGTGTTTCAATCCGGGAAAACCCATGGGCCCGGTAAATGTTTAAAATGGTCTGTTCCAGCTGATCCCGGACCACCATTTCGTCCGGCAAAATATCCCGGGTGCCGCGAACCGGTTTTGAACTCATTTTTTCCATACTACACCAGCACGATCCGTTTATACACTTTTTTGCCTTTTTTCACAATGAAATCCCCATCTTCAAAATCTTTTGGGGTGTACGCTGTTTTGATATCTGTCACTTTTTGACCTTTAACAGCGATCCCGTTCTGGGTGACCAGCCGGCGGGCTTCACTGCGGGTGGCTGTAATGCCGGCATCCGAAAGCAGCGCCAGAATTTCGATGGTATCTCCCACTTTTTCTGCCGCCAGCTCCACCGTTGGGATATCCGCTTCTGCCTGATTGCCGGAAAAGGCTTTGCGCGCTGCGTCCTGAGCTTTTTGTGCTTCTTCTTCCCCGTGAATTTCCCGGGTAACTTCGTAGGCCAGAACTTCTTTGGCCTGGTTGATTTTTTCGCCTTCCAGGGCGCCCAGTCGACGAACTTCATCCATCGGCAGGAAGGTTAAAAGTGCCAGACATTTTTCGACATCGGCGTCGGCCACGTTGCGCCAGTATTGATAAAATTCGTAGGGTGAGGTCTTTTCCGGATCCAGCCATAATGCGCCTTTGGCTGTTTTCCCCATTTTAATGCCTTCGCTGGTGGTCAACAGGGAGAAAGTCATCCCATAGGCATCATCCCCGGTCTTTTTGCGGATCAATTCTACCCCGGCAATGATATTGGACCACTGGTCGTTTCCGCCAAATTCCATCTTGCAGCCGTATTTCTGATGCAGCATATAAAAATCGTAGGCCTGAAGCAGCATGTAGTTAAATTCCAAAAAGGTCAGTCCTTTTTCCATCCGGGTTTTGTAGCAGTCTGCCGCCAGCATCCGGTTGACCGAGAAATGGGTTCCGATATCCCGCATAAAATCGATATAATTGAGATTCAAAATCCAGTCTGCATTGTTGACCATCAGCGCTTTGCCGTCTTCGAAAGACAAAAAGCGTTCAAAAATCTTTTTGAATTTTTCCGCGTTGTTGGCAATGCGTTCCTGGGTCATGACCTGGCGCATATCCGAACGGCCGGAAGGATCCCCAATCATCGTGGTGCCCCCGCCGATAACAGCGATGGGACGGTGACCGCAGCGCTGCATGTGCGCCATAACCATGATCTGAATGAAATGGCCAATGTGCAGGCTGTCTGCCGTGGGGTCAAAGCCAATATAAAAAGTCACCGGCTCTTTGGCCAGCATCTCTTTTACTTCTTCCTCGTGGGTACACTGTTCGATGTAGCCCCGCTCCATTAATACGTCATATACATTTTCCATGATTCAATCCTCCATACATTATTGTTCTTCCTCTTCCGATGATTCGGAATCGGGACTTTCCTGTGTTGCTTCTTCTCCGTTATTTTCTGTCTTGGGTTCATTGACCACTTCCGGCCGGGCCACAGCCTGTTTGGCCTTTTCGTGACGATCCAGCCCCTCGTTGATAAACACCCGGACCACAGCACCCACGGGAATGGCGACAAACATACCGAAAGGCCCAAACAAACTGCCGCCAATCAAAACGCAGAACAACACCCAAAAAGCGTTGAGTTCCACGATCCGGCCCAAAACATTGGGCCCGAGAATATTCCCGTCAAACTGCTGAACAATGAGCACCCAAATGCCCACCCATAAGGCCAGCATCGGATCGTACAAAAGGGTGAGCAGCACCCCGACGACCCCGCCGCAAACCGGTCCAAAGTAGGGGATCACATTGGTCACCCCGACCACAATGGCAATGAGTGGCGCGTATTTGACCCGCAGAATCAAAAGACCGACATAGCAAATCAGACCGATGAGAGCCGATGTTAATATTTTTCCGGCAAAATACCGGTAAAAAATATCATCGATGGTCTGAACTGCCCAATGGC
>JAQWCN010000091.1 GCA_028705955.1 Eubacteriaceae bacterium | reverse complement strand
GGCTGTTTTTTTTAAAGAAAGTGAGGAACTTCAAATGATCAAAACAATTACGGAAACGAATTTCAGCAAGGAAGTTGAACAAGCCGAAATCCCGGTACTGGTTGAATTATGGGCGCCCTGGTGTGTCCATTGCCGCCGTTTGTCACCGGTGCTGGACCGGCTGGAAAAAAAGCTGGGGGATACGGTGATCATTGGGAAAATCAATGTTGATGAACAGCCGGAACTGGCCAAAGATCTGGATGCATCCACCATACCTACTTTATATGTTTTTAAAAATGGAACCCATGGGGAAAAACTGGTTGCGCCAAAATCCCAGGCCCAGGTTGAATCCTGGCTTGGGGAAAACGGAGCGGTTTAAGCCGTCGACAAGGAGAGGTTAACAATGGAAAAAAGCGTTGATGTTGTGATTATTGGTGGCGGACCGGCAGGGTATTCCGCGGCGCTGTATTGTGCCCGGAGCGGATTGTCCACCCTGGTGCTGGAAATGCTGGGTGCCGGCGGTCAGATGGCCACAACCACCCAGGTTGATAACTATCCTGGATTTGATGAGGGTATCGACGGGTTTGATCTCGGGGAAAAGATGCTCGCCGGGGCCGAACGGTTTGGCGCTGTCAGTGAATTTGTAGAAGTGACTGCCCTGCATTTAAAAGAAAATCCCAAAAGGGTGATGACCTCCGAAGGCGAACTGAAAGCCCGCGCCGTGGTGTTGGCGACAGGAGCCGGTCCCCGGAAAATGGGACTCCCCAATGAAGACGCCCTGGTGGGGCGTGGTGTCGCTTACTGCGCCACTTGCGATGGCATGTACTATAAAGGAAAAACGGTCGCTGTGGCGGGCGGCGGCAATTCGGCAGCCGAAGACGCCAAGACCCTGTCGGCTCTTTGTCAAAAAGTTTATCTGATTCATCGCCGGGATACGCTCAGGGCGGACAAAGTTTATCTGGATCCACTTAAACAGACGGATAATCTGGAGTTTATCTGGAACACCCAGATTGACGGTCTTTTGGCAGATGAAAAGCTTACCGGGCTGGCCTTAACCGATAAAGTGACCGGTGCACACAGGACATTGGCGTGTGACGGCTTGTTTGTCGCAATTGGCCGGGATCCCAACACAGCACTGGTTAAAGATCAGATCGATTTGGATCATCACGGGTATATTGTTGCAGATGAAACCACCCGAACCAATGTCCCCGGCGTTTTTGCCATTGGAGACGTCCGGACCAAGCCCTTGCGCCAAATTGTCACCGCAGCGGCAGATGGCGCAGTAGCCTCCAAATATGTTCAGGCATTTTTGCAGGATCAGTGAGAAAGCATTCGCATAAGAAGGCAACCGCATAAAGAGACGGAAAGTGGAGGCTTTCCGTCTCTTTGTTATTTTGAGCGTTGAAGACCCAGAAATCTTGAGAAAAGTCGGCACATAGGTTATGATAAATGCAAAGAATACAGGGGATCAGATTCTCCAGAATTGAAAACCGGAAAAGACGCTGAAATGGGGAAAATAGGGAGGAAAACAGATGCACTACAAACAGGTAAAAACCATTTTATCTTCAAACAATGGCATGAATTTATACCGGGGATGTTCCCACGGGTGTATCTATTGTGATTCCCGGAGTACCTGTTATCACATGGACCACGATTTTGAAGATATTGAAGTGAAAGCGAACGCCATTGAACGATTGGAACAGAGCTTAAAGCGCAAACGCAAAAAGTGTATGATCGGAACCGGTGCCATGACCGATCCCTACATTCCCCTTGAAAGGCAAATCGGGAATGTCCGGAAGGCGCTACACGTTATCGACGCGTATGGCTTTGGGTTTACGGTTATCACCAAATCCGCGCAGGTTTTAAGGGATTTGGATTTGCTGAAAAAGATTAACGATAAAACCAAATGTGTGGTTCAAATGACACTGACCACTTACGATGAAGCCCTGTGCCGGAAAATAGAACCCCGGGTGAGCACAACGCAGGAACGTTTTGTGGCATTGAAACGCTTGAGGGATGTGGGGATTCCAACGGTGGTTTGGCTGTGCCCCATTTTGCCATTTATCAATGACACCCAGGAGAACATTGCCGGTATTCTGGATCTGTGTGATCAAGCCGGGGTGTATGGCATTATCAATTTTGGCATGGGCCTGACCTTAAGAGAAGGCAACCGGGAGTACTTTTACCGGCAGCTGGACCGGCTGTTTCCGGGCATGAAACAAAAGTACATCGCGATGTACGGAAACCGTTATGTGCTCAACAGTCCCCGTCACGCTCCCTTGATGCAATTTTTTCATGAATCCTGCGACCGTTACGGAATCGTTCATCAGAATGATCAGATCTTCCAGTATCTGAAAGCCTTTGAGGAAAAAACAGGCCAGACGCAGGTTTCTTTTTTTGATATAGAGGGATAGTAAAAAAGTGATGGGTTGATATAAGCAAGAAGAGAAATTTCATGAATATATTGATTATTCTTGTATATTGTTTTGATTAATAATAAAATAGATACATATAGATTTTTTTAAGATTTCAATAAAAATTATGATTTTAGAAGGATGTTACTAGTATGTGGTGTAAAAATTGTTCTCGTGAAGTGGATAATGAGATTTGTCCATTTTGTGGAAAAAAAACGGAAAAAACAGTACCAACAGAAGTTTATTGGTGTGATAATTGTTTTACACCTATCATAAAGTATGCAAATGATCCTGTGAAAAATATTTGTCCTCTTTGTGGGCATAAAATCAAATATTTAACGACAGATGTAAGACCTGTTTTTCCCGAGGAACGACTTTTAATTGAATTACTAATTGATAAACCATTAGCTTTTCTAGGTTCTTCTGTTTGGGCTTCTGCAAATCGTTATTATATTAATGGAAAAGTACAAACAATAAAATCATCATTTTTTGATGAAAATAATGTTTCAAAAATTCGAAACAGGCTTCTTGATTTTAAATCACAAAACAATGATCCTAATTTTGAAGAACATATTGAAAAATTCTGCCAGGCTAATAGGATTCATCTTCAAAATATAACAGATGAAGCATTTCACTTTGTTCAAAATGAAGCAAAAAAAATACCAGAAGAACAAATTGTTATTTCGTTTTCTGGAGGGAAAGATTCAACTGTTACAGCTGATGTCACCATCCGTGCACTTTCTGATCCTAGTATTGTTCATATTTTTGGAGATACAACATTAGAGTTACCATTTACGATTGATTATGCTAAACGATATCGCGATAATAATCCAAAAGCAATTTTTAAAACAGCTAAAAATAAGGAGCAAGATTTTCTATCGGTCTGTAAAGATATTGGACCGCCGGCCCGTTTAATGCGATGGTGTTGTTCAATGTTTAAAACGGGTCCGATTACACGAGTGATTAATAATTTATATCGAGATAAAGCAATATTAACTTTTTATGGAATAAGAAAATATGAATCTGTTAGTCGGAGTAAATATAATAGAGTTGAAAATCAGGCAGACACAGTGAAAATCAATAAGCAAACTGTTGCTGCACCAATTTTTGAGTGGAAAGATTCGGATGTCTGGCTATATATTTTGTCAAATAAGGTTGATTTTAATGAAGCTTACCGCTTAGGATATGATAGGGTAGGATGTTGGTGTTGTCCTAATAATGGCATGCGTTCACAGTTTTTATCTAAGCTTTATATTTCAGAAAAATATAATAAATGGCATGATTTTTTAATAGAATTTGCAAAACGCATTGAAAAGCCAGATCCCGAGGTATATATCAATACGGGTAAGTGGAAAGCTCGTCAAGGCGGCAATGGAATAGCATCAGCAAATGATGTGAAAATAAAATTTGCTAATTGTACAACTGAAGAACATGCACGAATTTATCGTTTGACTCGGCCAATTTCAGATGAATTTTATGAATTGTTTTATCCCTTAGGTAAAGTCTCTAAAGAATTAGGGAGAAAACTAATTCATGAAACTATCATTTTAGACATAAAGACAAAAACACCTATTATATCAGTTCAGCCATATCAACAAACAGATTTTGAATATGCTGTAAAAATTAAAACAATGAATATTGCTAATCACGATCGAATGCATCAAATGATTGGATATCAAATCAAGAAATATAATGTGTGTCGACAATGTTTGAAATGTGAATCATTATGTAGATTTGGAGCAATTAGCATTATTGGAGGAGAGTATCATATAAACGATGAAAAATGTCACCGTTGTAAAATGTGTGTGACAGAGAAATATTTGGAATCGGGTTGTATGATTGGAAGATATTTACGAATTAAAGATTAGATAACAGGAGTAATTATGAAAATCCGTGGGCATGAGTCATTTTTTATACGCAAGGGATGGCTTTATAAGGGATTAAAATATGTGCAACAACAAAACGATCTTTTTACTAATAAAAATATTAAAGGAACAGATATATTAGGGGTTGGTAATAATATGGTCAAATCTATACGCTATTGGTTAAAAGCGACAAGACTGACAAAAGAAGTAAAAAATGAAAAGCATAAATATGTTCAACAGTTAACAGATTTTGGTAAGTTAATCTGGAAATATGACAAATATATGGAAGAAATGGGGACATTGTGGCTTTTACATTATCAATTGGCCCAGAATTATGATAATGCAACTTCATGGTACTATTTTTTTAATGAATTTGAAATGATAGAATTTGAAAAAAAAGATTTTATTTCAAGCATTGATAAATTTATTCAAATGAAAGAAAAGAAAAATACTTCACTTAAATCATTAGGAAGTGATTTTGATGTATTAATTAATACTTATATGCCTCGTGCAAAGATCCATCCAGAAAAGATGGATCCAGAAAATAATATTGACTCCGTTTTAGGAGCATTAAATTTAGTTAAGATAATAAATCGTAAAGAAAAAGTATATGCAAAAAATGCACCTCAAAAGGATACGTTGAATCCTTTAATTGTTCTTGCTATAATTGCTGATTCTTATGACAAGAATGTGCAAAAGATGCCGGAAATAAAAATAGATAAAATATTAAATGATAAGGGAAATGCAGGTAAAATATTTAATCTCGATTTAATTCAATTGTTAAATATTTTATATGATTTGCAAAGAATGGAGCTGTTAAAGGTGATTCGTACAGCAGGTCTAGATATTGTGCGCTTATCAAAGAATTATCAATTTTCAGATATAGTAGAAATGTATTATAAATCACTAGAAAGTACAATTCCTAATTATGAATAAATTAATTGATTATGTTAGATTTGAAGAAGATTATCAAAATGCTATTAATATAGAATATGATTTGCATGATATAAAAAAAATTGTCAATTATATTCCAACATCTTTTGCTGTCGATCTAATTGAAGATATTATGCTTAGTATTGATGATAATTCTAATGATCGGGCCCGTCTTATTATTGGGGCATATGGCAAGGGGAAATCTCATTTAGTATTAGTGATTCTATCATTATTAAATGAAAAAAATAATTCGGATGTTTTTCTTCCCATATTAAAAAGAATAAAAAAGGTTAATAAACCTCTATATTATTACATTTTGCGATACCTGGATGATGATAAACGAAAGCTTTTACCAGTCATTATTCCTGGAACAACAGCATCATTGAGTCAGTCATTTTTAATTGCAATTCAAAAGGCTTTAAGCAGAGAAAAATTATCACAGTTAATGCCTGATACACATTTTGATGCTGCAATAAAAATGTTAAAAAACTGGGAAATAAATTATCCGAGTACATTGAAACAATTTGAAAAAGCTACAAATCAAAAGATGGGAGCTTTCTTAGTCAGATTAAAATCATTTAATTCAAAAGCTTACAGCGAATTTATAAAAGTGTATCCATCATTGACATCAGGAGGAGTTTTTAATCCCTTTTTTGAGCAAAATACAATTGAGCTATATAACAATATTAATAAAAAACTACCGCAATATGGTTATAATGGAATGTACATAATTTATGATGAATTCAGTAAATATTTAGAAGCCGATATTAAAAGAATACCAGCTTCGGATATTCGTTTATTACAAGATTTTGCAGAAAATTGTAATCGTAGTAAAGCGAACCAGATGCATTTGTTGTTAATTGCACATAAAGATATTACAAATTATATCGATGAATTGCCAGCGCAAAAAATGGATGGATGGAGAGGTGTTTCGGAGCGTTTTAAACACATTGAACTTCAAAATAACTATATACAATCTTACGAACTGATTTCAAAAATTATTGACAATAACAAACTGTATAAAAGGAACCATCAGCTGCTTAACAATGTATTGAATGAAAATTTCATTACATATAAACAAAATCATTTATATGATGAATTAGAATCAGAAGAATTATCAAATTTATTCTTGAATTGTTATCCACTTCATCCAGCAACAATTTTTTTACTTCCGAGGATTTCAGAAAAAGTGGCTCAGAATGAACGAACCTATATCACGTATCTCTCATCTAAAAATCGAAACACATTCTGGTCTTTTGTTAAAGACGAGAATATTGGGTCGTTTATTACACCAGATTATATTTATGATTATTTTGAATCATTGTTTAAAAATGAAGTATATAATGGACCAATTTATTGTATTTGGAAAAAAGCATTTAATATTTTAGAAAGCATTGAAAACAATGACTTAGAAAAAAAAATTATAAAGACCTTGGCGTTAGTTCATATTGCAGAACAATTTGATAAATTAGCGCCTACTTTTACATCTTTATGTGATATATACAAATGTGTCTATTCATTAGAGGATATTAATG
>JAQWCN010000090.1 GCA_028705955.1 Eubacteriaceae bacterium | reverse complement strand
CGGTCAGGGCGGACACATCGGCCACAATATCGTCGAACAGCTGATTGCCAGTCCCAACGTCTGCGACGTCATCGCCGTCGGCACCAATTCCGCCGCTACCGCCGCCATGATGAAAGCCGGCGCTCATCAGGGGGCTACCGGGGAAAACCCCGTGATTGTCGCCTCCCGGCAGGTCGATCTCATCATCGGCCCCATGGGCATCATCGCCGCCAACGCCCTGATGGGAGAAATTACCCCCGCCATGGCCCTGGCCGTTTCCGAAAGCCCGGCCAAAAAGATTTTGATCCCCATGAACCGCTGTGGTATCTCCGTGGCCGGTGTCAAAGATTTGACCATGAAGGAATACACCCGCGCCGCGGTGACTATGGCCCTGGACTTTTGCAAAGAGGTCTGACCAATTTAAGCTTTCCAAAAAAGCCACGAAGTTTTCCATATTGGAACCTTCGTGGCTTTTATTGTTATCTTATTCTTCTTTATTTTTTTGTTCTTCTTAAAAAATGACAGAAGTCAAAAAACGTTCATATGCTGTCAAACTGCTGCGCGGTCCCGCGCCATTCGCCCTCTTCGTGAGAACCTTGTTCTATGATACCTTATTTTCGCCCGCCACACAAGAGGTCTCTTAAAATTTTTCGTTACTGTCGTTTCTTTGCATCGTATTTTCTCCTTCGCCTGCTCATCTTTATCCAATCTCCAGAGGTTTCAATCCTCCTGCGTTTTTTATTTTTGGCCACTCCCCAGTCCGACCGCTGCATTTTTTTGCATTCTGTTAAAAAAAGTTTTAATCAGTCTAAATTAAGCGTATAATAGAATCATCCTAAAAAAGGGGGACATCCCATGAACACGACACGTTTCAACGACATTTTAGCGGCCTTTTCCATCGCTCTGGATCAGGTCGAGCACGAAATGCTCGGTGTTTCGGACCACCACGCAAAGCGTGTAGCCTATATTACCGCCAAGATGTGCCAAACCGCCCATCTATCCCAAGATCTGCAAATTGACGCGGCCGCCTGCGCCCTGCTTCACGACAACGCTTTAACCGAGAGCCAATCCACACTGAGAGGGGATAAAGACTGGCAAAGCAAATGGCCGGGGATCCCGGAAACCGGCCTTCACTGCGCCATGGGCGC
This sequence comes from Eubacteriaceae bacterium, assembly GCA_028705955.1. Classification (GTDB taxonomy): domain Bacteria; phylum Bacillota; class Clostridia; order Eubacteriales; family Eubacteriaceae; genus JAQWCN01. The sequence continues at coordinate 5,627 of JAQWCN010000090.1, read as the reverse complement.
CCGAAATATGGCCAATCTGCCCACCACTTCCGATATCCGGGGATTTATCCGCTTTCATCACGAAAATGCCGACGGCAGCGGACCCTTTGGCCTTACAACAGACGCAACCCCTCTGCCTGCCCGTATGATCCATTTGGCAGACCAACTGGACCGAACGCTGAACCTGGGCATGTGGACGCCGGACAAAGCCGCTGTCATCACCGCTTACCTCGATCAAAACCGGGGGAATGTTTTTGACGCAGCAACCCTTGAATTGTTTCAGGATGCCCTTTCCGTTAACGATCTGGCCGCCCTTTCGTCCCCCACCATCGACGCCATGGTCGCCGGGCTGATTCCCACCCGGGACATCGCGTACTCCGGATCCGAACTCGCCCACATCGCCACCCTCTTTGCCCGGATCACCGATTATAAATCCTCCTTTACCTGCTCCCACAGCATGGGGATTGCGAATAAAGCCCGGCGCATGGCTGCCTTTTATCATTATGACCCCGAAGTTGTCGAACGCTATTACGTGGCCGGCGCCCTTCACGATGTCGGCAAACTGATGATTCCCAACCGGATTCTGGAAAAACCCGGCCCCCTCACCAAAGATGAATATACCATCATGAAAAAACACGCATCCTATTCCTTCAAAGTGCTCAACCCGATCAAGGGCTTTGAAGATATCACGGTCTGGGCCTGCCGCCATCACGAAAAACTGGACGGCAGCGGCTACCCCTTTGGACTCACCGCCAAAGATTTAACCCAGCCGGAAAGACTCATGGCCTGTATCGATATTTATCAGGCTCTGGTGGAAGACCGGCCTTACAAAGAGGGCATGACCCACCAAACCACCATGAAAATTCTCAACAACATGGTGAACGACGGTCAAATCGACGGGGGGATTACCGCCGATATCGATACGGTATTCGGCTGACCGAAAGCCGCTAATGCTCTTTTTCATCCACATTTAACCGCCTTTATCCACACCTTTTACACAGACGCCTTCATTTATCTGGTTTTTGGATCATCGCTTAAGAAAAAAACCTTGTTTGACTGATAGAATGGGTCAAAATGAGAAAGAAAGGAAATTGTAAAAGGTGCATTTCTGATGAAAGAAGTTAAACCCAAGAAAAAACCACTCCTCTTTTATTATCTGCTGGTCGCCCTGTTGTTGATCCTGTTCAACGTTCTGGCAGCTCCCTACCTCACCGGCCATCAGACCCAGTCGGTGGATTATGGAACCTTCATGTCCATGACTGAACAAAAAAATATCGGCGAGGTTCAAATTAAAGATAACGAGATCCTGTTCACCAATAAAGCTGGGGACACCTATTATAAAACCGGCAAAATGGATGACCCGAATCTCACAGACCGGCTGTACGCTTCCGGGGCCAAATTCACCCAGGAAATCGATCAGACCCTGTCACCCGTAGTCAGCTTTTTGCTATACTGGATTTTGCCCATCGTGCTGTTTATGGCTCTGGGCCATTACGTGCGCAAAAAAATGATGGATCAAAGCGGCGGCGCCAACGCCATGATGTTCGGCGGTATGGGCAAAAGCAATGCCAAAGTGTACGTGCCTTCTGAAGCCGGCATCCATTTTAACGATGTCGCCGGGGAAGACGAAGCCAAAGACAATCTTTCAGAAATTGTGGACTATCTTCACAACCCTCAAAAATACACATCCATCGGCGCTTCCATGCCAAAAGGCGTGCTCCTTGTCGGCCCTCCGGGAACCGGAAAAACCATGCTGGCCAAGGCTGTCGCCGGGGAAGCCAACGTGCCGTTTTTCTCCATTTCCGGTTCAGAATTTGTGGAAATGTTTGTCGGGATGGGGGCTTCCAAAGTCCGGGATTTGTTCTCCCAGGCCAAAGAAAAATCTCCCTGCATCGTGTTTATTGACGAAATTGACGCCATCGGGAAAAAACGGGAAGGCGGCAAACTGGGCGGTAATGACGAACGGGAACAAACCCTGAATCAGCTGCTGACTGAAATGGACGGTTTTGGCGATAACAGCGGCGTCATCATTCTGGCTGCGACCAACCGGCCGGAATCCCTGGATCCTGCGTTGACACGTCCCGGCCGGTTTGACCGCCGGGTCCCTGTGGAGCTTCCGGATCTCAAAGGCCGGGAAGCCATTCTGGCGGTTCATGCCCAAAAAATTAAAATGGCTCCTGACGTTGATTTTAAGGTGATCGCCCGGATGGCTGCCGGCGCTTCCGGTGCAGAACTGGCCAATATTGTCAATGAGGCTGCTCTCCGGGCTGTCCGGGAAAACCGCAGCACCGTGACCGAAGCCGATCTGGAAGAAAGCGTGGAAGTGGTCATCGCCGGGTATCAAAAGAAAAACGCCATTTTAAGCGATACCGAAAAACGGACCGTGGCTTATCATGAAACCGGTCATGCCCTGGTCGCAGCGCTGCAAAGCCACTCGGCCCCGGTGACCAAGATCACCATCATTCCCCGGACATCCGGCGCCCTGGGCTACACCATGCAGGTGGAAGAAGCCGATAAAAACCTGATGTCCAAGGAAGAGATTGAAAATAAAATCGCAACCCTGACTGCCGGGCGCGCCGCCGAAGAAGTGGCCATCGGTTTTGTCACCACCGGTGCTTCCAACGATATCGAACAGGCCACCAAACTGGCCCGGGCCATGATCACCCGTTTCGGCATGAGTGATGATTTTGACATGGTGGCGATGGAAACCGTGGAAAATGCCTATCTGGGCGGGGACACCTCCCTGGCCTGCTCGGCCCGAACCCAGGAAAAAATCGACGACCAGGTCATCGCCCTGGTTAAAGCCGCCCACCAGAAAGCCCGGCGCATCCTCACCGACCACAAGGACAAACTGGACGAACTGGCTTCGGTACTGTACGAAAAAGAAACCATTACCGGGGATGAATTTATGGCCATCCTCGATCTGGACGACGAGACCGCTGAGCCGGAAAACGCGTAAGCGCCGCTCTAAATCATCATTAAAACCCGGAATACCGCGACGCTTTGCGCCGCAGCGTTCCGGGTTTTCTTTTGAAAAATGCGAAAATAAGAGGACAAACCCCTTTATTTTCGTTATAATGAAACTAAAAGCACTGGAGGACCACCGATGTTTTACCATATGACAGGCCTGCATATCGACACCCAGTTTACCTGCGTGTGTTTTTATATCCTCTTTTTATCCCAATACCTCTGCAAGAAAAAACTGCCGACCCGGACCAACCGGATTTACGGCATCATGCTGCTTGTCGGCGGTTTGAACCTTGCCTTTGATATCCTTACCGTGTACACGATCACTCATTTGACCACCAGCCACCCGCTGATTAACCGGATGGCCCACCAGATTTTCATCGGTTCCCTGGATGTCTTTATCGCCCTGCTCTGTTATTATGTGCTCTCCCTGATTCCCCGGGAACGCCCCCTTACGCCCCGGTATATCGTGTTGCTGATGCTTCCGGTTGCGCTCTCCCTGATTGCGGTTCTCACCGGGCCGCTTTCCTACTACAACGACGGAAAATACGCCTATTCCTGGGGATTCAGCGCCAACACGGTGTACCTTTCCATCGCGATCTATTTATTTCTGACCTTCTATTATCTGCTGCGCTACCGCCTCCACATCGGCTCCCGCATCTTTGTTCCCATCAGCATTGCCGTGGGGGTGGAAATCGCCATCGCCCTGCTCCAGCTCCGTCATCCGGAGTGGCTGATTTCCAGCCTGGGCATCACCCTTATTCTGGGATTTATCTATGTCTCCCTGGCCAATCCCGGGGAATACACCGAAAAACAAACCGGCTGTCTGGGCCGCTACGCGTTTCAGATTATGCTGGATGAAAAACTCCGTTTCGACGACACGTTCTATGTGATTTCCATTTTTTTGGATAACCAAAATTTTATCATCAACACCTTTGGTCACCGGATGAGCGACCAAATGCTCGGCCGTCTGGCCAAAACTCTGGAAAAAACAATGGCAGTCCCCATTTATCACACCCGGAGCCGCTGCCTGTCGGCCATCTGTTCTGGCAGTGCCGAAGCCGTGCGCATTCAGACCGACGCCCTTGCCGCTTTACTGGATCAATCCATTCAGGTGGAGCATACCAGCCTCCACGCCCAAACCCGGATTTACGTTATCGCCGCTCCCCAGTTTTTTAAAACACCGGACGCCTTTGAAGCCATCCAGGATCATCTGGCCCTTCAATCCCCCAACGTCAACCCCGACCACCAGCCTGTGCTGTTTTACGGGGAAGCCGAAGCCAAAGCCCTCAAACGCCGGGTCGACATCCAGACCCTTCTGCAAAAGGCTGTGATGAAACAGGATTTTCATGTGGTTTATCAACCCATCTACAATACCCACACCCAAACCATCCAGTCTGCCGAAGCCCTCGTCCGCCTCAACGACACCCAAACCCTGGGGTTTATCTCCCCGGAAGAATTCATTCCCATTGCTGAACATCTGGGCCTGATCGAAGATATCGGCCGCTTTGTCTTCCAGGAGGTCTGCGCCTTTTCCCACAAAAACGACCTGCCCAATAAGGGCATCGCCTTTATGGAAATCAACCTCTCGGTCATCCAGTGCATGAATCCCAATCTCACCGCCGAATTAAAGGCTATTATGGATACCTATCACCTCGACCCCGGCTACTTTAATCTGGAAATCACCGAGACTGCAGCCACGTTGGACAGTCCGTTTATCGACAAAAATATCACCGCTCTGAAAGCACTGGGCTGTCACTTTTCCATGGACGATTACGGCACCGGCTACTCCAATCTGGCCCGAATGACCGAAACGCCTTACACGATTATCAAATTGGACAAAAGCCTGATCTGGCCCTATTTCAATCACGGCACCTATACCCAGGAAAGCAAGCGCTCCCGGGTGATCCTGCCTTCCACTGTCGCCATGGTCAACGATCTCGGTGCCTCAATTGTCGCCGAAGGCGTGGAAACCAAAGCGATGGTCAAAAGCCTCGCCGCCATGGGCGTCGATTACCTTCAAGGCTATTATTTCTCCCGGCCGGTTCCAGATCTGGAATTTCTGGAATTTCTCGACACCTTCATCAAACAGTTTACGTAAAAATAAAAAAACGCCCGGAGGCGGGTGATAAAAGACATCGTATCACTTGATGTACTTCATCACCCGCTGGGCGTATTGGGCATCCCCGTAGGAACTCCAGCCTAATTTTTGAGCCATCTGACTGGCAAAGATTTCGGCGTTTTCCTGGGAATAGCCGCCGTAATTTTCTTCGGCCCAGCCGATATAGCCGTTGCCAAAGTTATACCCCTGAATGGCCAGCATCAGCGCCTCCGTCTGATCCGGACTGGTGCATTCCGCTGCCTTCAGGCATTCCGCAAAATATTTTACCCCGACTTCAATGGAGTAATCGGGATCCTGAATCCCTCCCGGGGTCTGATTGTACACCGTATTGTGCGGAGACTCACTGGCCTGCATGGGGTCGGTTCCCTTTCCCTTGGATTCCTGCATCATCATCGCCTGAATCTCCGGTGTGAATTCGGATATACCGTATGCATCGGCGTATTTTTGAATGACCGGCTCGTAATTGATTACGGCTTTACTGAGATTGCCATTATTAAATACACTGCTTTCCATCACCTTTTCAACGGCCTGACAGCCGCCTGCTGCAAGAAAAACCCCA
>JAQWCN010000089.1 GCA_028705955.1 Eubacteriaceae bacterium | reverse complement strand
TGCTCTTCCGATCTGTCCCTGACCTGTCCCGGATAATCCGCATCAAAGCAAATGGCAGAAGCAATTTTCGTTTTTGTCCCATCTGGCATGGTCACTGTTTTGTTTGGCATTTTTTCTGACCCTTGAACATAGTCTCCCTGCTCTATAATAAAGATCAGATTTTTTTTGTAATAGCACCTCTCGATTTCTCCCTTCGGGTTGACCAGATATTCTTTGTTGTCGTTCAATCCGTTGTTACTGTTATTGGTATCTTCGACATCAAAACCAGACAGGATACACATGTTGTTTTCCCGGGCGATGCTCTTGACCGCTTCCGTCATCTGCCCTTCATCCCCATCGTTAATCGAAAAGGCTTCCTCACAAAATAAAAGGATATCCGCCTTTCCCCCTGCCGCCGTTTGAGCCGATTTCTTAAGTGAAGCGATATTCTCCCCAACCGAAAGTGTTTCATATTCGTCCCCTATACGTTCAAGCTTGGGCCCTGTTGTAAGGGCAATTTTAAGGGTTGGCACCGTGTACGGTGCCAGGGCGAGCCGCATCCCGCCAAAAAGCATCACTGCCAACAACACCCCTGCATAAATGCAAAAGGGCTGACGCACCGGCTTAAAACTGCCATCCCACCGGTCAACAATCACCATGCCTATTGAAGAAAACCATATGACCACAAAGGTAATGCCATACGATCCCACAAGCGACGCCAACTGCCGGATTACAACATCTGTCTGTGTCGATGACACCGCACCGACCATTGAGGTTGATAAAAAAGACATCAAAAAATCAACGGATGCAAATGCAAAAGGCAGAATCAGGGAAGTCGCAATGGCTTGATGCTTCCCACGATCCCCGCAGACCAGCCGGTCAATAACAAACGGCACAAAATAGGGTAAAGCCAGCATTACCGCCCCGATCAGGTTGATAACCAGCCCCTCACCAATTATCCCGTACCATTTTAAAAAAGAAGCGGCCAGCATGATCGCAAGAAGCGTCAACAGCCCTTTGGCGGGGCGATGCCCCCGGGCAAAGAACAAAAAACAAAAGGGCCAGATCCATGCCATAACCGGAACATTCCATCTTCCGCTAAAAAATGTGTACGCAACTGCTCCGGCCAACAAAATGAGATCGTCACTTTTTCTTTTTTGCATCCCCATTTCTTTTCGTACCTTGGTATCCACCATTATCCTCTTCCCCCCTTTTTTTGTCTCTCCCTGCCACAACGGCTTGCGCCTGCTGCGTTCAGGCCGGTCCCGCATCCCGTCTGTCTTGTGTCAAACCGGCCCGGTTGTCTCTTTAATTATAACACGATTTCAAACGGCTTAACAGCCCAGGCAGCGGTTCACATAATCCACCGGCACATCCATGCGTTGTGCCGCCTGTTCCGGGGTCATCCCGTTGTCAACAAACCGCCGGCAGACCGCTTCCATGTTTTCGCCAACCTCAATGATATGCCGGTCGGGATCGTAAAAGCGAACGACCCGCTGGCCCCAGGCGTGTTCCTTAACCGGATGAACAACCACGATGTCACAGGCTTTCAGCTTTTTGGCAAAAGCGTCAAAATCGTCTTCCTCAAAATAGATCTCCGCGTCTTTTGCGCCGAAGGCAATCCCGCCGGACCCGATAAATTCCTGCCAGGTTTCCAAGGTCTGAAGCACCAGACCGCCGGTGAGGGTTTTGTTGGCCCCAAAATCCAGAATGACCTCCAGCCCAAGCACTTCTTTATAAAAGGCAACCGAATGATCAATATCTTTCACGACGAGTAATGGATTTTTTAATTGCATGCTTTCTTCCTCCGTTTTCCCGGCTCCGGCAGCTGTGTAAACATCGCTTCCACCAGTTCCTTAAGCAACGAATTTGATAATTACCCAAAAAACAAAAACAAGCGGAAAGCTGTCATTTGCCACATCACAAGTGTTTTGTGCGACAGCTCCCGCCTGTTTTTTTACACCAGCTACCCCGGCAGCTTCAGTTTCTCCTTAGGCGCAAACCCCGTGTCGAAGGCCTCTGCCTGTTCTTCTTCTACGAAGTACCCCGCCGGGGTGTGATAGGTCCCGGTAATCCTTCGGGGTTTCCCGGCGGATGCTTGAGTTTTTTCTTCCGTATAAAGCTTCCTCTCACGAGACAGGGGCCTGCTTTACTCAGTCCGCCGTCTCCACGTTTTTCTTGACAATGCCGCCGGTAGCGCTGTCTATATCATAATCATACTCATTACCCCCGGCGCTAAAATTGACCTCGTAGACATTCTTTCCATTTTCCGTTCCGGCTTCCACCGTCAGTCCCCAGGCGTCGGCCTCATTCACCCCGGCATCTCCAAGGGCTGTGGCCTTTGCCTGATCTGAACTGACCGCAGATTGTTGACTGGTCCCCGCCGTCGTCTGCGTCTGAGCCGTGGTGGTGGCTGTGGGAGTGGCCGTAACCGTTGGCGTCGTGGATGATGTAGCGCCGCCGGAACAGCCCGCCAACAGCAAAGTTCCTCCCAGGAGCAACCCCGCTAATCCAAGTTTCATCTTCATCATGCTACCTCCGTTCATTCTTTTCCCCATGATACAATACTTCCGCCTTTATTTCAAGTCACTTCAATATAAATCATCTTGACCTTGCCAAGATAACTTTTCTACAACAGCTTGAGCCCTCCAAGTTGTCTCCTTCGATGTAGAGGTTCTCCGTGGTGTCCCAGTCCTTACTTTCTTCCACACAGAGGCGCAGGGTCTTGTAAATCGGCTTGTTGGCCTCTACAATTGAGGCTTTTTTGCCCACCCACGTCAATTCATAAGCTTCATCGCCGGCAACCCTTATCACCGTCGTCAATCCTCCCATTTAAAAAAATTTTGAATAAATGTAAAAGACACTTGACATAATAAGTAAAGCAAGCTATACTCATATTGTAAAGCGAGCTATACAAAATAGTGTTAAAGGAGTGATGTAAATGGAAACACGAATCCAGGCACTCAGAAAAGAAAACAAGGTGACTCAAAATGAGCTGGCCGATGCGGTGGACGTCACCCGCCAGACCATCATTTCGTTGGAGCGGGGCCGTTACAAAGCCTCTCTGGTGCTGGCGCATAAGATCGCCCAATATTTTGGTTTGGCTATTGAAGATATTTTTGTATTTGATCAGGAGGATGAAAACATATGATGAATCAACCGGTACACACGAATGCGGAGTTTAAAGAACAGATGAAAGCGCGAAACCGCTGGCTTTGGGTGATCCCCGCGGCCGGTTTGATCACCTTTGTCCTGGGGCTTTATGGGGAATTTGGCATGGACAGTCCGCTTTCGGACAAAATGCTGGGCGTGTATACGGGGATGGGCCTCGGGCTCTTCGTTGTCGGCGTCGTCCTGACCATCCGCAATCACCGGATCATGAAGGATGAAGCCAAACTGAAAGCCTGGCGGCTGAAGTATACGGACGAACGCAATATTGCCATCAGCCGGAAAGCCTGGCAAATTGCGGCCATTGTCTTGCTGGCGGGTCTGTATCTCGGCGGCCTGATCGGGGGGCTGTTTATTCCCGTTCTCGTGGATGTGCTGCTCTGCGGCGTCTGCCTGTTTCTGGTGGCCTATGCCATCGCCTGGCAGGTGTTAAACGCCAGGCATTAAACAAAAATTGGAAACGGGGATGCTTTCCCCGTTTCCCGGCGTCAGCGTGTACTTAAAACCGTCGGCTAAAAGAGATACGCCGAGAGCGGCATCACCAGATTGCCCAGGACGGTAAAGGCGATGATAATCTTCAGCATGGTATTGCCAAAGAATGCCGTATAGGCAGCGTCCTCCGTCTTTTCATAAAGATGGTTTGTCGTCATGACTGTCAGGCTGCTGGCCATCACGATGATAATCGCATAGGTATTCACCAGGACCACCAAGCCGATATCCAAAGGATCCGGGAGCAGGTTGGCCCCGACCATGATATTGCTGACAATCCCAAAGATCGATCCGGAAAAAGCGGTGAGCAGAATGACGATGCGCCAGAGATTCGCACTGACATAAACCAGGAGGAAAGACCAAAGGAAAGTGATGAACAACGCGATAACCGTTTTGATATAAAGGCCGAGACTGTTACGGTTTAACAGCATGAAAAAAGACATGGTGGGGTTGCTGTTGGCCTTCATGCTCGCTTCCGAGGAATAAAGGTTTTGCCGGGCAGAATCGTAGGCGATGGCTTTGTGATCCCTGCAGGAATAACCCGGGATGGTTATTTCGGGGCCCATGCTGCTCTTGCCATCGTCGACCAGATCCATGGTGCTTCGGGGCAGGGTACTAAAATACGTGATCCCGAGGATAGCGGACTCCAGTGGGAAGCGCCGGGTATCAAATTCCTGAACCATGGTCAAACTGAACTTTGCCGCCTGCAGGTTTACCCCGTTTTCCTGTTCCTTATTGGTCACCGTCACCTGTTGTTTCGAGCAATTGTAAAATTGAATATTGCCGGCAGGATTCAGATTTTCGTCGCCACGCCACCGAAACCAGACAACCCCTTGAATGTCGTAAGAATAGTTGCGAATGGAAATCGTGTTGATGTTGTCGATGTACACGCCGGTGGAAACCTGCACTGCCCCTTCGGTATTGGCCGCAGCGTCATCCTTTGAATATTTGACCAGACCATCGGTGATCTGATCCCACTCGTCCTCTGCGGCGTTTTTATCATTGATCATCAGCACACACGTGATGATCAAAAAGGCACTGGCAATCACCACAAAGCAGAGGGCAAAGCGCCAAAAATGTTTTTTCTTATCCGGGGACGCATGTTTAAAATCAAATTTTTCTTTCTTGTTGGCGTTGGGCATTTCGAATTCCTCTTTAATTGATGTAAATCGATATCATTTTGATCAATTATAGCATATCCGCCGGAAATTCTCCACCCAAAAGAAGGCCTCCTTCAGGCGATTCTGCCAGGCTTCAGTGATTGGGGCTGCCTGGCCGTTCTCCAAACTTACTTCCGGGAATGGCACAAATCCCCGGAAGTTCTTTTAATCGCGTTTTATTTTTACGTTTCATCCAGCAAGCTGCCGTTTTATTTTTCATCGGCCATTTGGCCTTTCAAACCTTTGAGTGGCGCTGTACATAAAGCTGCAAGCAGTGCCACGCCACAGCCAATCATCAAAGCGATGTAAAATCCCTGCAGACTCGTTACCCTTTTCCCACCGAAGTTCATTGTAACATGGGAAAGAATTGCGCCCAACACCGCACCTGCTGTTGAAGTCCCCAGATTGCGGGCAAGCATATTGAAACCATTGACCGCAGCGGTCTGGCTCTCAGGCACATCGGACATCAGCAGCACAGGGATGATTCCAAAAGCTAAACCAACGCCGATATTGACAAAAACATTGGCGATCAGCACCCCCCAGGTCGCGTGGAGTAAAACCGGCGCAACCACGTAGCTTGCCGCGATGATGAGGCATGCGCTGGTCAAAACCCGTTTTGATCCAAAACGTCGAGCCAGACGCGGCGTGACCGGCGCAACGGCAAGAGTCATCAGTCCGGCCGGTGCATACCACAGTGACATCATGAGCATGCTCTGGCCGAGCCCGTATCCCGTTCCGGAAGGCAGTTCCAGAATTTGCGGAAAGACAAGGAACTGGACATACATGGAGAATGTGGCTAAAACCGAAATGATATTGGTCCACATCACTGTCGGCCGGGTCAACGTGCGCAAATCCGCCAGGGGCGACGGCTGCCGGAGCTCTGTAAAGATCCAGGCCACTGTAAACAGAATAAATGCGGCGAAAAGAAGCAGAGTAACCGGCGCCGTCCAGCCCCAATCCGATCCCTTCGAGATGGGCAACAAAAGGGACACAAGGGCCAACGCCAACAGAACCGCTCCGGGAAAATCAATGAAATTATCGGTCACGCTCTGTATGGGCAGTACATTCGCACTGATAGAGTTGTAGAAAGCACTACCTACTACACCACTCGCAAGCGTGTGGATACACATAAGCACGGTATGGAAATGCTGCACTGTGTGGATGCTATCAAGAGTGCCATTGGTATGCCTACAAATAAAGTAAAAACTATTCTGGAGCGACTGTTCCGCAGAGGCGGCAACACAAACAAAAAGCTGCTGCTTTTGGATACAGCGGAGTTTTATGCATTCATCATCAATAATGAGCATTTGCTAAAAGAAGAATTTCGTGAAGTGACCGCAGATATGGCTGTGAAGATGAGTATGCTGTTACATCCCAAAAAATCCATGTTTCGTATCCCCGAACAGGACTTTTTCAAATATGACCCCGGCGTAAAGAATGAGGTGGAGTATCTCAGCAATGCCTACCAGGAGTATACCTCCGGCTATGCTACCAGTCTTGTGCGCAGTACCTCGGAAATGCTGTTTGAGCAATACTGTGAAAGCTGTGATGATATTGAATGGGTGTATAAAAACGGTGATACTGGGCAGCAGTATTTTTCTATTGTATACATCGATGCATTGCAACATCAGTGGCTGTTTTATGCCGATTATATCGTCATGAAAAAAGATGGTACGGTGTGGGTAATTGAGACCAAGGGTGGCGAAAGTCACGGTCAAGATAAAAACATCGATAAGCAGACAGAAAACAAGTTCAATGCATTCAAAAAGTACGCCACAGAAAAAGGCTTGCACTGGGGCTTCGTCCGTGATAAGGACAGCCAACTATATATCAACAATACAGAATTTGCTTTGGACATGGCTGATAAGCATTGGGTATCCCTTGCAAATGAATTTTAATAAAACATTATAATAGCTGGGCAGCAGAATAAATTCTGCTGCCCTATTCTATTATGGCAACGAT
>JAQWCN010000012.1 GCA_028705955.1 Eubacteriaceae bacterium | reverse complement strand
AATTAAAAAAATTGAAAGGGAATGTGGGTATCGGACATGTCCGGTACCCTACTTCTGGTGGCAGGGGAGTTGTCAATTCCCAACCACTTTTTGTAAATATTAAAAATCTGGATATTGCGCTGGCGCATAATGGCAACCTGATTAACGATCAGGCATTGAGGGAAATGCTGGAGGATAGCGGCGTCGTTTTCCAGACAACCATTGATACGGAAGTCATGGTGGATATTCTGGCCCGGGGGCTTCGCCACGGTTTGGTGGAATCCATTCAACGCATGGTTGAAATCATAAAGGGAGCCTATGCACTGGTCATCATGATGGATGACAAACTTATTGGCGTTCGGGATCCTTTTGGTATCCGGCCGATTTGTATTGGAAAAAAGGACGATATGTATGTGCTGGCTTCGGAAAGCTGCGCCATTGATGCGATTGGCGGCAAATTGATCCGGGATATGGATCCAGGTGAAATTGTGGTCATTGACGAAAATGGCTTAACGTCTTATGGACAGAACAATTGGGTTGGGAAACGGGCGTGTATTTTTGAACAGATCTATTTTGCCCGTCCCGATTCCATTATGGAAAACAGAAGCGTCTATCAGGCCAGACACACGGCCGGAAGAATTCTGGCTCAGGAAAGTCCGGTGGAAGCCGATGTGGTCATTGGGGTTCCCGATTCCGGCATTCCGGCAGCGGTAGGTTATGCAGAAGAATCCGGAATTCCCTATGGTGTCGGTCTCATTAAAAATAAATACAGTGGCCGGACATTTATTCAGCCCAATCAGACCATGCGCGAGGAAGGCGTTCGTCTGAAACTCAATCCACTTCGGGAGACCATTGAAGGTAAACGGGTCATCGTGATTGATGATTCCATTGTCCGGGGGACCACCAGCAAGCGTCTGGTCGCCATTTTGCGGGATGGCGGGGCCAAAGAAGTGCATTTCAGGGTTTCAAGCCCACCGGTTACGCATACCTGCCATTTTGGTATTGATACGCCCCGGAGAAAATTTTTAATCGGAGCGAAAAAATCGGTCGAAGAAATTCGTGAAATTCTGGGAGCGGACAGCCTGGCCTATATTTCTCTGGACGGACTCAACCAATCCGTTGGCGGAGGAACGGAATACTGCCGGGCTTGCTTTGATGGGGACTATCCGATGGAAGTACCGGTTTTGAAAGATTGATTGATGAAAGGAAGTAAAATGACAAAGACCAATGCGTACAAAGCTGCTGGTGTCGACGTAGAGGCAGGCTACAAGTCTGTCAAGTTGATGAAGGATGATGTTAAGCGGACCTTTAACGACTATGTATTGTCCCATTTAGGGGGATTTGGCGGTCTTATCGAATTGCCGGAAGGGTATCAAAAACCGGTGCTTGTTTCCGGAACCGATGGGGTTGGAACGAAGCTGATGATTGCCTTTATGATGGATAAGCACGATACCATCGGGATTGATTGTGTGGCAATGTGCGTAAATGATATCTTGTGCCAGGGAGCCCGGCCATTGTTCTTTTTGGACTATATCGCCTGCGGTAAAAACAAGCCGGAAAAAATTGCCAATATTGTTTCCGGAGTAGCCGAAGGCTGCGTTCAGGGAGGAATGGCACTGATCGGCGGTGAAACAGCGGAGATGCCAGATATGTACAGTGCTGACGATTACGATCTGGCAGGTTTTGCTGTCGGTGTGGCAGAAAAAAGCAATCTTGTCACGGGTCAGAATATTGCCGAAGGGGATGTGCTTGTGGGACTGCCTTCTTCCGGGGTTCACTCCAATGGTTTTTCATTGGTACGCAAACTGGTTTTTAAAGATCACAATCTGACAGTGGATACCCCGGTGGCAGAATTGGGAATGACTTTGGGTGAAGCCCTGTTGACCCCAACCAAAATATATGTTAAAGCTCTGGAAGATTTGATTGTTCCTTACGGAGTAAAAGGAATGAGCCATGTGACCGGAGGCGGTTTTTACGAAAATATTCCCCGGATGATTCCCGATGGTCTATGTGCCCGGGTAGATACCCGCGGGATTGCGCCACTTCCTATTTTTGATTATCTCAAACAGCTTGGGGATCTTTCGGATGAAGAAATGTACGGCACCTTTAACATGGGAATCGGACTGGTTGCGGCCTTGCCTCAGGCTCAGGCGGACGGTTTTGTCAAAGCCCTCAGACAAAAAGGTGAAGCTCCGGTTATTTTGGGTGACATCGTAAAGGGAGAGGCGAAAATTACATTATGATGAAAATAGGGGTTTTGGTTTCCGGAGGAGGAACAAACCTTCAGGCCATTATTGATAAGGTTCATGGCAAAACAGGGGAAATTGCCGTTGTCATCGCGAATAATCCGGATGCTTACGGATTGGTTCGAGCCCAAAAAGCAGGGATTGCCACAGCGGTGGTGGTCGAACAGGATTGTGGCAGCCCGGAAGCCTTTAATCAAAAAATGATGGCCGTTCTCAAGGCTCATGATGTGGAACTGGTGGTTCTGGCCGGGTTTATGCGTATTTTGACACCGGCATTTGTTCGGGCCTATCCCAACCGGATTGTCAACATTCATCCGGCACTCATTCCTTCTTTCTGTGGCGAAGGGTTTTATGGGATGCATGTTCACCAGGCTGTCTACGATTATGGTGTAAAAGTTTCGGGCCCGACGGTTCACTTTGTAAGTGAAGAAGCGGATGCAGGGCCGATCATCGCCCAACGGACGGTGGCTTTGGATGACAGTGACAAACCGGAAGCTATTCAAAAAAAGGTATTGGTTTTGGAACACGAATTATTGCCCTGGGTCGTCGAACAAATCTGTCTCGGGCATGTTCATGTCGATGGCCGGCGTGTTGCGATTGATTGTAAATAAAAATGATTCGGGTGTGGGACCCGAAGTTTGGAGGAAATAATAGATGAGAGCGTTAATTTCAGTATCGGATAAAACAGGTATTGTTGATTTTGCCAAGCGGATCACCGCTCAGGGATGGGATATCCTTTCCACCGGGGGAACAGCCAAAGCATTGCGGGATGGCGGAGTGGAAGTACGGGATGTTTCAGATGTGACCGGTTTTCCGGAATGCCTGGACGGACGGGTTAAAACCCTGCATCCCAAGATTCACGGAGGAATTCTCAACATTCGTTCCAATGAAAAACATCAGCAGGAATGCAAAAAACTGGGCATTGAAAATATCGACCTGCTGGTTATCAATCTGTATCCTTTTAAGAAGACAATGATGAAGCCGGGTGTGGCTTTTGATGAATGCATTGAAAACATCGATATCGGCGGACCAACCATGCTTCGCTCTGCGGCTAAAAATTTCAATGATGTGACGGTCGTTGTCGACCCGGAAGATTATGAATTGGTTCTGGACGAAATTGAAAAAGAAGGCATGACCACGTATGAAACCCGCTACCGTTTGGCCCTGAAGGTGTTTGAAACCACCAGTGCTTACGATACCATGATCGCAGATTATCTGCGCAGACACGTCGATGGGGATTTAATTTCGCAGGATGCGGTGACCTTTACGTATGAAAAGGTTCAGGATTTGCGTTATGGCGAAAATCCGCATCAGCGGGCTGCATTTTATCAGGAAATCGGGGAAAACAAAGGAACCCTTACCGCCGCAAAGCAGCTTCAGGGTAAGGAATTATCTTACAACAATATCAACGATACCAACGGTGCACTGGAAGCTTTAAAAGAATACGGGGATGAACCAACCATCGTGGCGGTTAAACATGCCAATCCCTGCGGCATTGCCAGCGACACCACCATTTCTGCGGCCTATCATAAGGCTTACGAAGCAGATCCAACTTCCATCTATGGCGGTATTGTCGCATCCAACCGGGTGATTGACAAGGCAACAGCAGAAGAAATGGTTCAGATCTTTTTGGAAGTGGTGGTCGCCCCTGGTTTTGACGACGACGCGCTGGAAGTCTTAAAGGCAAAACAAAAACTGCGGTTACTGGTTCTCGAAGATATCATGTACCGTGAAGAAGGCTATGAACTCAAAAAAGTCATGGGTGGCATGCTGGTCCAGGAACGGGATACCAAACTGTATGAAAAATTGGAAACTGTGACGGACAGAGCTCCCAGTGACAAAGAAATGGAAGATCTGCTCTTTGCCTGGAAGGCCGTTAAAGATACAAAATCCAATGCGGTGACTGTCGCAAAAGATAAATGCCTGGTTGCCAATGGACCGGGTCAGGTCAACCGGATCTGGCCAATGGAAAACTGTGTGGAACATGGTGGTGAACGCTGCAAAGGAGCTGTTTTGGCCTCTGATGCATATTTCCCATTTGACGATGTCTGCACGGCAGCAGCAAAAGCGGGAATCACCGCAATCATCCAGCCGGGCGGTTCGATCCGGGATGCGGATTCTATAAAAGTATGTAACGAAAATAATATCGCCATGGTCTTTACCGGAATGCGTCATTTTAAACATTCCTGATAAACGGATTGTGAGAGGAGAACAGATATGAAAGTGATGGTGGTTGGCTCCGGTGGCCGGGAACACGTGTTAACCTGGAAAATTGCTCAGAGCCCCAAAGTGGATCAGATCTATTGTGTACCGGGCAATGGCGGCATGGCCGGAATTGCGCAATGTGTCGCTTTATCCGTAGAGGATATTGACGGGTGTGTGGCCTTTGCCAAAGAAAAAGAAATTGACCTGGCCATTATTGGTCCGGAAGTTCCGCTGGTGCTTGGTATGGCAGATGCCATGACCGAAGCGGGAATCCGGGTCTTTGGCCCCAATAAAAAATGTGCTCAGTTTGAAGGCAGCAAAGCTTTTACAAAAGAATTTTTACTGCGGCATCACATTCCAACGGCAAAGTATAAAGAATATACGGATTATGAAGCCATGTTAAAAGATTTGGGGATTTACGGTTACCCGATGGTTATTAAAGCCGATGGCCTGGCAGCGGGTAAAGGCGTTCTGATTCCGGAAGATGAAGCTTCGGCCAGGGATGCTATGAAAGAAATCATGGCCGACAAAAAATTTGGGACAGCGGGGGATAAAGCGGTCATCGAAGAATTTTTGACCGGGACAGAGGCATCGATTTTATGTTTTGTCGACGGAAAGACCATTGTCCCGATGGAAAGTGCCCGGGATTACAAACGGGCTCACGACGGGGACAAAGGAACCAATACCGGCGGTATGGGCAATTATTCCCCCAATGCCCTCTTCGACGATCCTGCGCTGAAACAGCGGATCGATACTGAAATTTTAACGCCGATTATCGAAGGGTTTAAGGCAGACGGAATGGATTTTGTCGGCGTGCTTTTCATTGGATTGATGATTAAGGACGGTGTGCCGAAGGTGCTGGAATTTAACGTGCGTTTCGGGGATCCTGAAGCCCAGGTGGTTTTACCCCGGATGGAAACGGATCTGGTGGATATTATGGAAGCGTGCATCGACGGGAAACTGGACAAATGTCAGATTTCCTGGAAAAAAGAAAAAGCAGTGACTGTGGTTTTGGCCTCTGGCGGTTATCCCAATGCGTATCAAAAGGGGCTACCGATTACAGGCATTGATGACGTTTCAGGATGTGAGGTCTTTCATGCCGGCACAGCGCTTAGAGGAGATCAACTCGTCACGAACGGTGGACGGGTTTTATGCGTAACTGCTTTAGGGGATACCCTTGAAAATGCGCGGCAAAAGGTATACCATCAAATTGACAAAATTCAATTTGATGGTGCGTTTCATCGCAATGATATTGCAAAAATATAAATGTTTTTCAGCCATCTTTCAAGATGGCTTTTTTCATAAAAGTTTATAATTACTTTAGCTATTTTTTGATATAATAAGAAAAAGGAAACTTTTTTAAAATCATTCTTTGAGAGGAGAGAGAGATGGCTAATATTTTTATGAAAGAGGGGCATCGAAATTTTAGTTGGGAAAAACTGGGGGATATCAAAGAAGGACGCAAGGAGTTGGGAGAGGAAATGCCGGTTGTTGTGTACCGTATGCTGGAATACGCAATCAACGACATTTTAACGAAAAAGTTTGGACCGGAAAAAGCAGACGAATGTATCCGGGAAGCAGGACATTTGTCTGGAAGTGAATTTGCAAAAAATGTATTGCCATTGGATGCGGATTTCAATGAGTTTATATCGGTTTTGCAAAAGAAATTGGTAGAGCTTAAAATTGGCATTCTTCGGATTGAACAATTTGATGAAGCAGACGGTTCCTTTGTTTTGACTGTGGCCGAAGATCTGGATTGCAGTGGTCTTCCGCCGACCAATGAAGTGGTCTGTAATTATGATGAAGGATTTTTATCAGGAATTTTAGAAGCGTATTCCGGCCAGCCTTATCACGTCCGGGAAATTGATTGTTGGGCCAGTGGTGCCCGGGTTTGCCGGTTCAAAGGGAATGTAATCGTCAGCCCTGCATAAGGATGTGAATGGGGATAAGGATGGAGGTTTTCGGAGATGCCAAAAACGGAAGATATTCTTTTCAACTATTTAAGAGACATCATCTATAGCCCCATGACAGCGGAACTGGATTTAGACACACTTCCCGATAACTTTAAAAAAGTTGGAGAAGGCATGCAGTTTTTGGCCAAATGTATCCGCGAGCAAAAAGAATTGGGAGACGCCCTTGTCGAAGGCGATTTCTATTCCAAGTCCCCGGATATCGAAAATGTACTGGCGGCACCCTTGATGGATGTTCAGGGTGCCTTCAGACATATTACGTGGCAGACCCAGCGGGTAGCCGAAGGCGATTACGCCCAGCGGGTGGATTTTATGGGTGAGTTTGCCGAAGCGTTTAACACAATGGTCCGGCAGCTGGACGAAAAACAGCAAGTGATCGAAAAGAATGAGGAAGAATTGAGAAGACTCGCTTGGAGAGATTCCCTGACGGGTTTTTTTAACCGTTCCCGGGGAATGGAACTCATTCAACAATGGTATGAACAAGGGTTGGCTTTTTGTACAGCCTTTGTGGATATCGACAACCTCAAAACCGTCAATGACGTCTACGGCCACAAAAAGGGGGATGAGTACATTTTAATGATCACCAAAACCCTGGCGACTATTCCCGGGACGAGCATTATGAGCCGCATTGGCGGGGACGAATTTTTGCTGGCGGTTCAAGGGGTTCATCAGGAAGCGCTGGAACAAAACCTCGAGGCCTTGCGCAAAGCAGAAGAAAAAAAGCGTTTGATTGGAATTTCGGCGTTTATTCCGGGATTCAGCTACGGCGTTACTGAAATATGTCCAGGCGAAGGGGTATCAATCACGGAATATATCGGTACGGCTGATCAGCGCATGTACCACTATAAAAATGAACATAAACGAAAGAATAAAAAAGAATAAATGAGAATCAAAGGCTGGGAGTGAATGGCATTTGGTTTTGTCCTGGGGCCGTTTGAGAGCGGTCTCTTTTTTATGCAATCATGAATGGTTTGCGTTTTCATTTTCCATAAGCTATAATGGGAATGATCATTTTGAAAGGATGGCCAGACATGGGAGAAAAAATAAAAAAGAATTTTATTCTTGGTTTATTTATTGCATTTTTAGGAATCGTGGTCGGTGCTGTTGTATGGTTTATTCTTTGGATTATGGATTTAGGAATCCAGGGGGTTTGGACCTGGTTGCCAAAGCAATTGGGGAATCCTGTTTGGTATTCTTTAGTGGTTTGCGGGATCGGCGGGATATTCGTGGGACTGCTGCAGAAAAAATACGGCCCTTGTCCCAGTGAGCTGAGTAAAGATATGGCCGATATTCGGGCAGGCAAGCGACTTCCTTATGATCGGTTGCACATCATCGCCATTTGCGCGTTGGTCCCCCTTATTTTTGGGGGAAGTCTTGGGCCCGAAGCAGGATTAACCGGCGTGATAGCCGGGCTCTGTTTTTGGCTGGCAGACAAATTCAAAGCCACCTATGCTGAGGTGGAAGATCTGGCACAGATGGGATTTGCCGCAACATTGGGAACCCTTTTCCGGGCACCGCTTTTTGGTTTTGTCAACCAGATTGAAGATGAAAGCGGAAAGAGCCGGATTCCCAAAACGTCTAAAATGATTTTATATTTTATTGCGATTTTGGCGGGGTTTGGTATTTTTTCTTTGCTCAGTCATTACCTGGGTGGAGGCCTGGGAATGGGAAAATTTGACAGTGTGCAGATTGGCTACCGGGAATGGATTGTGATGATTCCCCTGGCACTGACTGGCGGGTTGTGCGGTATTGCATTTCACGGGTTTGGAAAACTGACGAGCTGGCTCACCCGGCCCTTTTTGGATAGGCCGGTGTTGTTGGCGGTCATTGGCGGTCTGGTTCTTGGAGGCGCGGGGATGGTTTTGCCTTATACGCTTTGGGCCGGGGAATCCCAAATGACGGAAATGATGACAATTTGGAAAACACTGCCCCTGGGAATTCTTTTTGCAACGGGGATTGTGAAACTGTTTATGATTCAGTTTTGTATTGGAACCGGTTGGCGGGGCGGAAATATTTTCCCGGTTATTTTTTCCGGTGTGTGTGTAGGCTATGGAATCGCGGCCATGTTTCCAGGACTCGACCCGGTCTTTTGCGTCGCTGTGGTGACAGCGGGCGTAGCCGGTGCGGTAATGCGAAAACCGCTGGCCGTTGTCATGCTGCTGATCATGTGCTTCCCGGTGGATGCCATTGTGCCAATGTGCGCCGGAGCTTTTGTGGCAACAATGCTTCCGGTTCCTAAAGCCTTTATGATGATTGATCAGGAGAGGATTGATCAGGAAGAAAATTCAAGCAATCATTAATCTTGGAGGGGAAAAAGATGAAAGAAATACAGATTTGTATCGGTTCTGCATGTCATGTCAAGGGATCCTACGACGTGGTCAGTTGTTTTAAAAAATTGGTTGAGGAACAGGGGTTGGAAGACGAAGTTCATTTGCAGGGCGCGTTTTGCATGAATGCCTGCGGAGACGGGGTTGCTGTGAAATACAACGATCAAATTGTGACCGTCAAACCGGAGGGGGTGCCCGCTCTTTTTGAGAAAATAATGGAGGCTGAATAATGGGAATCATTAATTTTAATAAGGCCAATTGCAAGAATTGCTATAAATGTGTCCGGTACTGTCCGGTAAAAGCCATTAAAGTTGAAAATCACCAGGCGCAAATCGTAGAGGATTTGTGTATCGGCTGTGGAAATTGTTTTAGAGTTTGTCCTCAGAACGCCAAACAGGTTGCCAGCAATGTGGATTCGATCAAAAACTGGCTGGGGCATGAACAAGTGGTTTTAAGCCTGGCTCCCAGTTTTCCAGGCAGTTTTTCCATGGATGATCCGCTTAAATTTGTGACGGCATTAAAGCAATTGGGCTTTGATGCCGTGGAAGAAACAGCGATTGGTGCCGAGGCAGTATCCAAGAAATACCGGGAGGATTATTTTGGCCCGGGTAAACATGTGATCACGACGTCCTGCCCAACGGTGGATGCCATGGTCGAAAAATATTACTGCAAACTCGTTCCCTATTTAAGTGGTGTCGTCTCGCCGATGATGGCCCACGGGCGGATGCTCAAAAAAAGATATCCGGGGGCAAAGGTCGTTTTTGCAGGACCGTGCATTTCAAAAAAACTGGAAGTATTGGGTCAAAGTGATGAGGTGGATATCGACGCTGTCCTCACCTTTGATGAGCTTCACGAATGGTTTGAGGAAGAACACGTGACCATTGATGATTGTGCGCCGGGAGCCTTTGATTCTGACGACTGTGATGTCGCCCGGTTCTATCCGCTGGCGGGCGGTGTGGCCAAAAGCAGCGTTCCGGATGTGACCGGACCCCGGCGGGTGATTAAAATTGACGGTCTGAAAAACTGCCGGGATTTTCTCGATCACATCGGGAGTCTTAAAGAAAACTACTGGATTGAAATGAACGCATGCAGTGAAGGGTGTGTCAACGGTCCGGGGAATACCCATTCTCCGTTTGTAAAATACGAACGGATGGAACGGGTCAAAGAATACATCAACCAGGATGCCCGGGAAGATTATGACAATCAGGATGTAAAGGCGGCCCAGGGTAAGGTCTATCAGCCAAATAAAAAAGATATTTTAAAGCTGGTGCCGGAAGAGGCGATTGAAGAAATTCTTCATAAAACCGGTAAATTTAAAGCCAGTGACGAGCTTAATTGCGGAACCTGCGGGTATGACAGCTGTCGGGAAAAAGCGGCGGCGGTGTATTGCGGCATGGCCGAATTGGATATGTGTTTGCCCTTTATGCGCAATAAAAATGAAGCGATTTCCAATTTAATCATCAATGCAACGCCCAACGCCATCGTTGTTCTGGATCGTGATTACCGGATTCTGGAATTTAATCCGGCGGCAGAGATGACCTTTGAAGTATCCCGGGCGGATGTTGTCGGCCGGGTTTTTGGACGGATCTTCCGGTATAACCCCTTTGAAAAACTGAATCATCAGGAAGGCAATACGTACAGTGGCCGGGGGCATTACGCGTATGGCGATGTTCATTTTATGGAAGTTTTGACGTACTTGCCGGATCAGGACATGTACCTGGGCATTTTCGTTGATATTTCCAAGGAAATAAAAAAGGAAAATGATTATCGGCAGATGCAGGTCGATACTTTGGATATGGCGCAAAAGGTTATTGACAAGCAAATGCGGGTCGCCCATGAGATCGCTGAGCTGCTGGGGGAAACGACGGCAGAAACGAAAGTATCGCTGACCCGGCTGCAAAAAATTGTTTCCAAAGGTGACGGGGTGGATTAAATGGCATTATTTTTAGATATCGCCCAGGATAGCATTAATAAAAAAAATGAGGAACTGTGCGGCGACAACGTTGAGATCAGGCAAAATGATGAAAGCACGACCATCCTACTGGCCGATGGCTTGGGAAGTGGTGTGAAGGCCAACATTTTGGCGACCATGACGTCCACCATCGCGGCGACCATGCTGGAAGACAAACTCTCCATTACCGATGTGGTCGAGACACTGGAAGCGACCCTGCCGGAGTGCCAGGTCCGTAAATTGGCCTATTCCACCTTTACGATCGTTCAAATTTTTAAGCAGACCCGGGAAGTGTATATCGTCGAGTTTGACAATCCACCGCTGGTTTATATCCGGGACGGGGAGATCCTTGAGCTGCCCCGTAAACCATTGCGTTTTAAAGGGAAGGATATTTTTGAAACGTCCCTTAAAATTGAAGAAGGAGATATCATTGGCTTTTTCAGTGATGGCGTGATTCATGCAGGTGTTGGCAATTTAATTGATTTTGGCTGGCAGTGGGAAGAAGCGGCGGATTATTTTCTCGCCCGGGCCTATGATGAAACCATGATGACCAGCAAAGATATCTCCATGAAGATGATCGATATCTGTAACGATTTGTACGATGGTCAGCCAGGAGATGATACAACCTGTGTGGTGGTCCGTGCGGAGGAACACCGGTACGTAACTCTTTTTTCAGGACCGCCCCTGGACCGGACCAAAGACAGCATGATTAAAGAGATTTTTGACGAGGCAAAGGGTAAAAAGGTGGTTTGTGGTGGGACAGCCAGCAACATTGTGTCCCGGGAATACGGCGAAGAAATCAACATTGATTTATCCACGATGTCACAGGAAGTTCCGCCGGTGGGATCCATGCCGTCCATTGACCTGATCACGGAAGGGGTCATTACGATTCAGGAAACGGTTCGGATTATCCGGGAATACATTGATAAGCGGGAGGGAAACAAAGCCTTTAAAGGGAACAATGGTGCAGAAATTTTGGCGGATACCCTGGTCAACTACGCCACTCATATTGATTTTATCCTGGGCAATTCCATCAATCCGGCCCATCAAAATCCGGATTTTCCGGATGCACTCACCTCAAAATGGAAGATCACCCAGGAACTCATTAATTTGCTTAAAGAATTGAATAAGGCCGTCAATATTATTTATATTTAAAGAAGAAAAAGCGCCGCTTGATCATCTTGGGCGTTAAAATTTATTGACGTTCGGCCCAAAGAAGGATACAATATAAGAGCATCAAATAAAATACAATAAAATCATATAACTAGGGAGGTGAAGGCTATCAATGCACTAACGATAGGCTTGATTATTGGTATAGTCGTTGCCTTCGGTATCGGCTATTTTGTTAGAAAAAGCATTGCAGAAAGAAAAACTGGCAGTGCTGAAGAAGAAGCTAAAAAAATCGTCAATGATGCCGTAAAAGACGGCGAAACACAAAAGAAAGAACTGCTGTTTAAAGCAAAAGAAGAAAGCATTGAACTGAAAGAATCCATCGATAAAGAGATTGCCCAAAGAAGAGGGGATCTCCAGAAAACAGAAAATCGTTTGATTCAAAAAGAAGAAAACCTGGACAAAAAGAATCAAAATCTTGACAAATCCAGGGAAAAACTGGAACGGCGCAATAAAGAACTGGACCAGAAACAGGATAAACTCAACGGTATGCTCGATGAAAAATTGGCAGAGTTGGAAAAAATATCCAGTTTATCCCGGGACGAAGCCAGGGAAATGCTGTTGGATGAAGTTAGGAAAGAAGCCCGGGCAGACGCAGATGTCATGGTGCGTCAGATCGAATCGGATGCCAAGACCAATGCGGACAAAAAAGCCCATGAAATCATTGCCCAGTCCATTCAGCGGTGTGCGGCGGATCATGTGGCAGAATCCACGATCAGTGTGGTCAACCTGCCCAACGATGAAATGAAGGGCCGGATTATTGGCCGGGAAGGCCGGAATATTCGGGCGCTTGAAAATTTGACCGGCATAGACCTGATTATTGATGACACACCGGAAGCAGTGATCTTATCCGGTTTTGACCCCATTCGCCGGGAAATTGCCCGGATGTCTCTTGAAAAACTCATTGTCGATGGCCGGATTCATCCGGCACGGATTGAGGAAATCGTCAAAAAATCCCAAAAAGAAATGGATAACCAGATCAAGGAAGTTGGGGAACAGGCCTGTTTTGATACCGGCATCCACAATGTTCATCCGGAAATTGTGAAATTGCTGGGACGGTTAAAATACCGGACCAGTTACGGACAGAATGTTCTGAAACATTCCATTGAAGTGGCGCATTTGGCAGGAATGATGGCGGCTGAACTGGACGCCAATGTTAAAATTGCCAAGCGGGCCGGTTTACTCCACGATATCGGCAAAGCCATCGACCACGAAGTCGAAGGCAACCATGTTGAAATCGGTGTGAACGAACTGAAAAAACACAAAGAAAATAAAGCGGTGATTCATGCGGTCGAAGCCCATCATGGGGATGTCGAACCTCAAACCATCGAAGCGGTCCTGATTCAGGCGGCGGATGCCATTTCTGCAGCACGGCCGGGAGCCAGAAGAGAAACGTTGGTTTCCTATGTCCAGCGGCTGGAAGATCTCGAAAAAATCGCCACATCCTTTGATGGAGTGGAAAAATCCTACGCGATTCAGGCGGGACGGGAAGTTCGGATCATGGTTAAACCGGATTCGGTCAACGATGACGGCATGGTTTTACTTTCCAAAGATATCGCCAAGAAAATTGAATCTGAAATGGAATATCCAGGAAATGTGAAGGTCAATTTGATCCGGGAAACCCGGGCAGTTGAATACGCAAAATAATAAAAAAGGAAGGGGACTCCCCTTCCTTTTTTATACACAGGAGGGAAAATGAAATTATTAATGATCGGAGATGTTGTGGGCCGGCCCGGCCGGCGGGTCTTAAAAGATCATTTGCAGGAACTTCAGGAGATTTATCACATTGATGTGACCATTGTCAACGGCGAAAACGCCTCAGGTGGCAATGGCTTAACCGAAAAAAATGCCAAAGAATTGCTCGCTTTACCCATCGATGTGATAACCATGGGCAATCATGTCTGGAAACAAAAGGATACGGTGAATTTTATTGGCAACTATTCCCAGATTTTAAGACCAATGAATTACCCGGACGGAAGCCCTGGCCGGGGGTATGGTTTTTTTGACTGGCACGGGACGAGAGCCTGTGTGCTCAATGTGTCAGGCCAGATCTTTATGGAAGAGCTGGACTCTCCGTTTGCGGCCATTGACCGGGTTTTGGAAGACATTAAAAGGGAAGCAGATCTGTTTATCGTTGATTTTCACGCTGAAACGACATCGGAAAAAATCGCCCTGGGATATGATCTGGATGGAACGGCAACGGTGGTGGCCGGAACCCATACCCATGTTCAAACGGCGGATGCCCGGGTGCTTGCTGGAGGAACAGCGTACATCACCGATCTGGGCATGACCGGACCGCTTAACGGCGTGCTGGGGGTCGAAAAAGAGATTATCATCCGGAAAATGAGAACCAAACAACCCGAACGGTTTACAATTGAAAAACAAAAACCCTGGCAGATTAATGGAATTGTGGTGGACATGGATGAATCCACAGGCCGGGCCAGAACCATCGAACGGGTTTACCGTATTTATGAGGAGCAGCAATGACGTGTACAAAAATGAGATGTTCAGAAAAAATTGATCACTGTACCGATTCCCTGACGTTAAGCTTGGCCGAAAAAGCAGCCGGCTACACTGCGGCTGGAGAATCCGTGATTCGTTTTGGAACCGGGGAACCGGATTTTCAAACACCAAAATATATTTGTGATGGGGCTAAAGCGGCCATTGATGCTGGCTATACCAAATACGATGCGGTGGCCGGCGTTTACGCGCTCAGACAGGCCATTTGCAATAAACTGAAAAAAGAAAATGGATTAAGCTATACCCCCGATGAAATCATTGTGGGCAGTGGCGCAAAAAGCAGTTTGTCGGTAACCCTCCAGGCCTTGCTGGATCCCGGGGATGAAGTGATCATGCCCCGGCCTTATTGGGTCAGTTATACCGAAATGGTAAAGTTGGCTGGCGGCCGTCCGGTGATTGTGGATACCCGGCCTGACAATCATTTTAAAATGACGGCGGCGGAACTCCAAACCGCAGTTACATCAAACAGTAAGGTCGTCATGCTCAATACGCCGGTGAACCCCACCGGACAATTCTACACCCAGGAAGAACTCCAGGCCCTGGCGGCAGTGATTGTGAAAGAAAACCTGATTGTGATTTCCGATGAAATATACGAAGCTTTTATGTATGATGGGAATCATGCTGTGAGCATAGCGGCTTTGGGGGATGCGATCAAAGCCCATACCGTCGTTGTCAATGGCTTTTCCAAAACCTTTGCCATGACCGGCTGGCGTTTGGGTTACGCAGCGGCTCCCCAATGGATTATTGACGGAATGAAAAAGATTCAGGGGCATACCATTTCCCATCCATCCACCATTACCCAGCATGCAGGGGTGACGGCACTTAAGGAACAGGGAGAAACCATCAAACCGATGATCGCCATGTATGACGGCCGCCGGCGCACGATGATGAAACGGCTGGATGCCATTCCAGAATTTAAATATCTCTATCCCGCCGGCACATTTTATATCTTTGTGGACGTGCGGGATATTCTTGTGGATCCGGATTACGGCGTTAAAAGTGCCTATGATTTATCCATGCAAATGTTGGAGAGTAAAAAAGTGGTGACCATTCCGGGAGAAGCCTTTGGAGTGGAAGGCTTTTTACGATTTGCTTATACCGTTAATGAAAAAGTCATCGAAGAAGGATTTGACCGGATTGAGGCTTTTCTTTCTGAGAAAAAAAGTTATAATAATAAAGAGAAAACAAATCAGTAGAGAGGATACTAATGGAGAATACATTTGTCATTGATAATCCGATGATTACGGATCGGCTAACAGTACTGCGGATGAAAAAGACGGGGACCCGAAAATTTCGGGAAATCGTCAAAGAGATTGCAACCTTTTTAGCCTACGAGGTTGCCCGGGAATTTCCCATGCGGGAAATAACGATTGAAACCCCTTTATGCAAATCCAAACAGAAAAAATTGGATGTGGGAGAAATATCCATCGTTCCCATTTTGCGGGCTGGAGTAGGAATGATCGAAGGCTTTACAACCGTTTATCCGGATACCCGGATTATCAACGTGGGGGTTCAGCGGGATCCGGTGACCCATAAACCGGTTGAATACTATCATAAAATGCCGGCGAGCATTAAAAACAGCAAATGCATTATCATTGACCCCATGCTGGCGACCGGGGGATCCATTGCGTACACAATTGAATTATTAAAAAATGAAGGCTGCGAAGATATTGTCGTTGTGGCTATCCTGGCGGCTCCGGAAGGCCTTCAGGCTATTCACAAACAATATCCGAAAGTCCCGATTTATTGCGCTGCAGTGGATGATCATCTCAACGAAGATAAATACATTATTCCAGGCCTTGGCGATGCCGGAGACCGGATTTTTGGAACGGAAGAATAAGGAGAAAAAATGAAAGACGTATACGAAAGCCCGCTCATTGAACGCTACGCGTCAAAAGAAATCTGTCAGATCTTTTCGGCAGACAATAAATTTTCAACCTGGCGCAAACTTTGGGTAGCCCTGGCGGAAGCAGAACAGGAATGCGGTCTGGCAATCACAGATGATCAGATTGCAGAGTTGAAAAGTAAGATTTATGATATTGACTACGATCTGGCGGCAAAGTACGAAAAGAAATTACGTCATGACGTTATGGCACACGTGCACACCTACGGGGATCAATGCCCCACGGCCAAGGGAATCATCCACCTTGGAGCCACCAGTGCCTATGTAGGGGATAACACAGACATCATCACCTATAATGAAGGATTGGAACATACCCGGAAAATTTTACTGAATCTCATTGCAAAAATGACAAAATTTGCCCAGGATTACAAACAGCTGCCCACTCTGGGCTTCACCCATTTTCAGCCGGCGCAGCTGACCACCGTGGGCAAACGGGCAACCCTGTGGATTCAGGATTTACTGATGGATTATGAAGATCTGACCCATTTGATGAGTCAGGTGCGGATGCGGGGAGCCAAGGGAACAACCGGCACCCAGGCCAGTTTTATGGATCTGTTTGAAAATAATCAGGAAAAGGTAAAACAGGTCGATGCCCTGGTCGCTCAAAAGATGGGCTTTAAAAAGACCTACGCGGTAACCGGCCAAACGTATCCAAGAAAATTTGACGCCCAGGTTCTGGCGGTTCTTTCCGGGATTGCCCAGAGTTTGAGTAAATTTGCAACGGATATCCGTTTGCTCCAGCACCTTAAAGAAGTGGAAGAACCTTTTGAAAAAACGCAAATTGGTTCATCAGCCATGGCGTACAAGCGCAACCCGATGCGTTCAGAAAGAATCTGTTCCCTGGCCCGTTACGTGATTGTTGATGCCCTCAACCCAGCGATAACAGAAGCGACACAGTGGTTTGAAAGAACCCTGGACGATTCGGCCAATAAACGGATTTCGGTACCGGAAGCATTTTTAGCCATTGACGCCATCGTCGGTATTGCCAATAACGTTGCCGGTGGTCTGGTGGTTTATCCCAAAGTGATTCATCAGCACATTATGAACGAACTGCCTTTTATGGCCACAGAAAATATCATCATGGAAGGGGTAAAACACGGGGGAGACCGTCAGGATCTTCATGAAAAAATTCGGGTGCTCTCCATGGAAGCCGGAGCCACGGTCAAAGTTGAAGGTAAACCCAATGATTTAATGCAGCGTATTGTGGCAGACGGTTCCTTTGGGATTACAGAAGAAGCCATCCCCGCCATATTAAACCCGGAATTATATATCGGCCGGGCGCCTCAGCAGGTAGATGATTTTATCGCAGAAGAAGTGAAGCCGGTTCTCGATGCCAACGCTGCTGATCTCGATTTGAGTAAAGTGGATTTAAAAGTCTGAGTGCCTGCAAATAAACCATTTCAAATTTCAGTAAAGAAAGAACAAGCGGACGTTTTTACCAGACCTCAAAGCGTTAGAGGTTAAAAGAAGCGGGGATTCAGGTGTTCCGGGGCCAAGCGGCTGCACCCGGGGCTAAGGACATAATGGGCGATCGATTCATTGGTGTAATAGGAATCGATCGCTTTTTTATATTTGAGCGGCGTAAACCCGGTGAATTTTTTAAAAGACCGGGTCAGATGGGATTGATCGTAGTAGTCATATTCGGTGACGATGTCGATCAGCGGATCATTTTTTTCCAGTGCGCATAAAACATTTTGAAACCGGACGATATCAATCATCTTTTTGGGTGTGAGTCCAAAGGTTTGTTTAAAAAAACGATCCAGGGAATTGACGGGATAGCCGGTCAGCTCAGATAAGGTATTCACTTTAATAAGACCCTGACAGCGGGTTATTTTGTCAAAGAGATGAAGGCAAACCTGCTGATGAGGGCTCAGGCAGTCGGTCGATTGGGAATGCGGAAGATACCAGTCCATAAAAAGATGAATCTGGCGGGAAAAGTCATCTTCCCGGGCAATGTGCCGGAAGATTTTTTGATAACCGGGGTCAAAAGCACACAGGTTAAATCCGGCAGGACCAAACATCCCAGGGAAAATGGAATTGGATAGTCCCATTTGGGCCGGGAGGAAACGGACACCAAAAATACGGTCACCGGTTTGTAAATGACAAAGATCACGGATATCGACAGCCTGTTGGGTTGAACCATAAAGCGTGGCAGTATCAAACCGGGGCGTGTTGTCATCGCAGCGAATGATAAGGGTCACAGAGCCATCGGGAAAGACAGTGGCATTTTTGGACAGAGACCCGGATAAAACCATCGTAAAGCATAACGAAATGCCGTATTGAAGGATCTCCTGCCAATGATAACCGTCATTGAGGGCTAGCACAGGCTGACGGGGTGTAAACAGTATTTTTTTAGAAAAAGGAGTTGGGGGCATAGTATTCACCGTGAAATAAAAAATGCCTGAACCTCACAGAAGGTCCAGACATCTTTGTCGTTTTTATATTATTATTTTAGCATTGATGGGAGAGAGAGACAAGGAGTAGTCCGTAAATTAAGAAACAGGGGGCGTTTCTTCTTCGACGCTGGCAGGAACCTTGGGCATGGGAATGACCAATTTTTCACCATAGGCGTAAGCACGAATGGCGTGTTCGTTGATGTCCAGCCCTTCGATTTCCTCTTTCAAATCAACCCGGATGCCTAATGTCGCCTTCAGAATGGCAAACAGAGCGGTGCTGCTTAAAAGGACGAAGGCGGCAACGGCGACGATCCCAAGAAGCTGAATCAGGAAAGGCATGATGCCCCCACCATAAAACAGTCCCATGGTGTCCGTTTCCCTGCAGGCGAAAAGGCCAACAGCCAAAACACCAATGATGCCAGAACAGCCGTGGACTGAAAGGGCCCCCACCGGGTCGTCAACTTTGAGGACACATTCGACGAACCGGTCGCTGAAAACAAGAGCGGTCCCTGCCAGGGCACCGATGATGATACTGCCAACAATTGAAACACTGTTGACGCCGGAACAAATGGCGACCAAACCACCAAGGGCACCGTTTAAAGACAGGAGCATGTCTGGGTGCTTATCCCGGCCCCAGGAAGTGAAGAGGCCGGCGAGTCCACCAGCTGCCGCAGCATACGTTGTGGTGATGGCGGTGTAAAAGGTGTTTTCATCCAAGGCCAGGCCAGAGCCGGGATTAAAACCGTACCAGCCGAACCAGAGAATAAACACACCAAGTCCGATCATCGGGATATTGTGTTTGGGAATGGCATTGACAACAATCTCACCTTTGTCACCTTTTGTATATTTGCCGTACCGGGCCCCCACCATGGAAGCGCCGACCAGAGAGGCAAAGGCACCGACGCAGTGAACGGCTGCAGAACCTGCATAATCCACAAATCCCAGGGAAGAAAGCCAGCCGCCGCCCCAGATCCAGTGACCGACAACAGGGTAAATGAAACCAGTCATGACGACAGAAACGATAATATAACTGTTGAATTTAAAACGTTCGGCGACCGAACCCGAGATAATGGTTGCTGCGGTGGCGCAAAAGACTGTCTGGAATAAAATAAACGCTTCCCGGGAAAGGCCGAGGCCATCCCAAACAGCTAAATTCTGGGAAAGCGGATTGATAAAACCATTGATGCCAACTATTCCCATAAAGTCGTCGCCGTACATCAGCCCAAAACCGATAAAATAATAGATCAGGGCGCCGACACAAAAATCAACGGCATTTTTCATCCATATATTGACGGCAGATTTGGATCGTGCAAAACCACTTTCACAACATGCAAATCCTGCCTGCATTAAAAAGACCAGGACAGCAGCTAAAAAAACCCATAAAGAGTTAAGCAGATAGGTGTTCTCGGTACTAAATTCTAATAAGGTCATGTTTATTTTCTCCTAACATTCTTTTTTAATTGATTCCAATACAACCGGTTGTTTCAGCTTTGTTTTTACCAAATGACAGATCATTCTTTTGGAACAATGCGATTGAATCATCACGCAACCTCCTTTCGCACGGCCATAAAAAAAGACGCCGGATTCCCAATGGGAAAGCCGACGTCATTGTCGATGATGTGCTTTTAATATAATCATAAATTATTTTCGTTATAATGTATTGTAAAAATTGTGCATTATTGAAAATGTATTGAAAAAAATAGTATTTATGTTAAGCTAAGAAAGAAAAGATTGAAAGCCTGACAAGATGAGGAGCAGAGAAAGCGGCTCCGCCGGGAACATTTTGCAGGTGCTAATGGAAGATGAATGGAGGATGGAGTGAAATGCATTTATTGATCGTAAGACATGGAGATCCGGATTATGAAAATGATTCATTGACGGAAAAGGGATGGCGGGAAGCAGCATTATTAGCTGACCGGCTTTCTCAAATGGATATCAAGGCCTTTTATGTCTCGCCTTATGGCAGAGCCAAGGCAACAGCATCCTGTACGTTAAAAAAGATGCACCGGAAGGCGACCGTTTGCCAATGGATGCGGGAATTTTGGCCCAGGATTGAAAGACCAGACACCGAAGGGGATCAGGATTGCTGTTGGGACTGGCTGCCTGAAAACTGGACTGCCGATGAACGTTTTTATCAGTTAAAAACATGGACATTGCCAAAACCGATGAAAGATGCCGGCGTGGAAGAAGCGTATCGGGGCGTTTGTGCTTCTTTTGACCGGTTGCTGGCGCATCATGGTTACGTGCGAAAGGGAAAAGTGTATCACGTGACGGAAGCCAATCACGATACCATCGTTTTCTTCTGCCATTTTGGTGCTGAAAGTATTATGTTAAGTCATCTGCTCAGCGTTTCGCCGATGATCTTTTGGCAGGGGTTTTCGGCGTCACCGGCATCGGTCACCAGCGTTTATACCGAAGAGCGCCGGGAGGGAACAGCGGCCTTTCGGATTAATACTTATGGGGATTTGTCTCATCTTTATGCAGCAGGGGAAGCCCCTTCTTTTGCCGTCCGGTTTTGTGAATGCTATGACGATAACGAACGTCATGATTGATGTAACGGGACAGGCTGTGGCATTCACGGTCAAAATGCATGAGGAAAATGCTCATTTTGACCATGAATGCCGGGTGGCAGGGCGTTTGTCGGGGAAAAGAAATAAAAAAACTGCTTGCATTTTATGGGGCCTTCGCCTATAATAGACAAGTACCGAAAATATATCGGTTCGAATGGGCCATTAGCTCAGTTGGCTAGAGCACCTGACTCTTAATCAGGGTGTCCAGGGTTCGAATCCCTGATGGCCCACCATTTGAAATTACCGCTCAAGCTCTATTTATTAGAGGTTGGGCGTTTTTTATTGTCAGCAATGCGGCAAAGAAGTTATTATCTCTTTTTTGATGAATGCCATCCCAGGTGATTGGGGAAAGCCCCAAACAAAGAGATGAAGAGAACATGGCTATTGAAAAGAAGAAGCCCCTGGTTGGGGGCTTCTTCTTTTTGAAATGTAGAAAAAAATCAGGCGATGAAGCTAAAGCACATCAATATTGAACCGCACTCCCGGTCCGTCGTTTATCGGCTGTTGCGTTGACAAAGTGGTCAAGACCGGCTCCCATGATCGGGTGATAGGCATAGATGGCAGTGGCATGTTCCATGGGGGCAGGCATGATGACCCGGTCGTTATTCGCGGCTCCGGCCAAAATACCCTCTGCTGCTTCCCTGGGTGTCAGGTTTCCGCCGCCGGTTAGCATTCCAGCGTGGATTGGGGTATTGACAAGTCCCGGACTGGCAGAACAAATTTGAACAGCTGTGTCAAAGTACTCGTAACGCAGACACAGGGTGAAGAGATTGAGTGCGGCTTTTGTGGCACAGTACACGCTTTGAAAGGGTTCGCCCAAAAAAGCGGTGCCGGAAAAGATATTGACAATTTTCCCACTGCCTTGTCTCACCATAATCGGAAGGGCCGCCCGGCAGCCATAGAGGGGACCGTAAAAATTAACGGCAAACAGGCGTTCCCAGCTGGCCTGGGTTTCAACGGTGAGCCAGGAATTGTTCTTGATCATCGTTTGTGTATCTGGGGTTTCAGTAAACAGGCCCATCCGTCCCAATCCGGCACAGTTGACAAGCAGATCGAAAGTGCCGTCAAAGCTGTCCGATGCGGTTTGAATTAAATGCTTGACACTGGCTTCGTCGCTGGTGTCGGTGATGAAGCCGGAAACTTTTCCGGGGTACAGTGCTTCCAGACGGTTGGTTTGTTCGGTGAGATTTTTTTCGTTGATATCGGCCAGAACTACTTTTTTTGCGCCGCAATCCAAAAGGGTTTCACACAGGGCAAGACCGATGCCCGAAGCGCCGCCAGTGACCACTGCATTTTTCCCTTTGTAAGTATCAGGACAGAATACGGTTTTTTCCCGGGTTTTCAGATAAGCATCTGTTTTTTTGACAATTATTTCATCATCCGTTGCTGTTTTAAGAGCATTGATAAAGGTGATCGATGGCTGATCCGCCTCAGAAACAACCGGCTCATCATAACCGGTAAAACTTGTATTGCCTTCTTTGCGGCTTCTGGCGAGAGAGCTAAAGACCTGGTCAAGGGAACGGGCTACACCGTCGGGACCAAAGTTGGTGATGGCGCCGCTGGTATCCTCATCGTCCCCTAAAATCAGACGGGTATTCTGGGTGATGCCCTTTAAAATCCGGGTAGCGGATTGTGTCGGACTCTGGGCATCCGGCGGCACATCGGCGGATTTAAAGATAGCTGTGGCCGTCGTTCCTGGGGTGGCGGCACTGATTAAAATGCCGTAATGGGCGTATTCTGCCCGCAGACTTAAACTCAGAGCTAAAAGCGCCGCTTTGGTGGCGCCGTACTGGGATTGGTACGCCATGGGGGCGAAGGCAATCCCCGAAATGATATTGACAATTTGTCCGCCGCCCTGTTCGATCATTTTGGGGATTGCTGCACGGCATCCGTAGAGGGCGCCGTAGAAATTAAGGGCGAAAGCATTCTCCCAGGAAGTATTGTCGCCAACCTCGCTTATAAAAGGATGGCCGGGAACAATGCCGCCAGGCTCCTCCGTGAATTTACAGGCAAAGGCAGCGCCGGCGCAGTTGATCAAAAGATCCAAACGTCCCTTTCCAAAAGACGCTGCCTTGTCGAGGGCTGCCTTGACTTCGGTTTCCACGCGCACGTCACACAGAATTCCCTGAACGATGCCGGGATATTGCTCTGTAAGACGCGTTGTTTGAGCGGCCAGATTTTCCGGATTGAAATCCAAAATGGTGAGTGCCGTTACGCCGCTTAACAGCAGTTCTTCACACAGGGCATTGCCGACGCCCGAGGCGCCGCCGGTAACCGCGGCGGTTTTTCCTTTAAAATATTCGCGATTGTATTCCATGATTTTTCTCCTTTAATAGCGTTGATGGTCCCGATAGAGGATACACTGGTCATAACGTCCGGTAAAAAGGTACGACATGAGGACCCGGGCTTCAGAATCCGGGTAGGTGTGGATCGCGGTGACGCGGTTTACCCAGTTATCCGACACCATCCATGCTGCGCCGATAACCCCGGTGATGGGGATGTCTCCCCAGGGATCGTCCAAAGAGGAGTTTAACGTCACCGTTGCGGTGGCGGGTTCATAGCTGGAAAACCGCGTGGGGGAATCGTAAAACAGCATTTTCATGTTTTTAAAACCATCGTTAAAATCGAAGGTAAAATTGAAGCACCCGCCACCCTCATCCACAATGGGGTTTTCCCGGGTGGCAGCTTCTTTCTCACCGGCAAAGGTCTTCATTGAAGGGTCATTGTATTGTCCAAGGGTCAGGCGGACATCGAGCAGGCGCGTGCCACCCCGGTCGATGGTACAATGGCCCGTGTCTCCGATGCGGGAAACGTGGATGGCGTCGGCCAGTTTTTTTGGAAGTCCGTTTGATTCCCGGCCGGTGGCCATCCCCATAAAAGCGCCGGGCCCTTCGAGCATGAGTCCGTTAAAATATACAGCGGTCCGGCCCTGATATTCCGCGAGAATACCGATGCCGCCTTCCATATACCAGGGGGCAAAGGTGGGTTCCCGGATGTTGACAACGTAGATATAAACCATGCCGCTTCCCGCTACGGTAAGAGGTGGCGGTAGAAGCGCCTGGAGTTTTTCAGGTTCTCCGGAACACATCACCTGAATGCCGTACTGATTATTCATGGCGGCGCTGTCGAGTAATGTTTCAAACTGTTCTTTGGGTGTAATTATCGATGGTTTCATGTTTAAACCTCCTCCCCTTGTGGGGTGAATGTAAATGCCCGTCCGTGGGCGCTTCGGGTGGCTTCTAAAATCCGCCCGCCCTGGAGGGCATCGCCAACAGGAATAACAGGGATATCTGGAAAAGCTTTTGAAAAAGTTTTGGCCACTTCCAGCCGGGGACGTACCCCCAGGGCCAGCACAATGGCCTGAGCCGGGACGTGAACCCTCACGCCTTCTTTGAGGGATCTAAGCACCACCCCTTCTTGATCAATGGCTACAAGCTTATGCTCCAGCAGCATTTTTGGCCGGTGGGGCTCAATGTGGGAAAGCACGTCTTTAACCACCGAAGGATAAACCCCCGGTCCCGGCGCAGGCAGCATTTCCACAAGTGTGAGCGTACAACCCACCATGGCCAGTACTTCGGCGGTTTCCAGTCCGGTCATCCCGGTGCCCACCACCACAACCTGTCCGGCTACAGTTTTTTTGCCCGTTAAAATTGCTTCGGCGCAAACCACCCGGGGATCGTCGATCCCGGGGATATCGGGAATCAGTGGCCTTGCTCCGCAGGCAATAAAGATACCGCAAGGAGCCAAGCCGCGTATCGCTTGAGGTGTGGCAGGGTGAGCCCTATGGAGGATGATCCCGGCTTGGGTGACCTGGGCCACTAAGCTTTCGGTATACCGGGTGATTTTTTCTTTACCGTAGCCCTTGTCAGCAACATTGAGGGTTCCGCCAAGGATTTTCTGGTCGTCGAATAAATGGACATCGAAACCCCGGCGTTTCAAGACAAGGGCCGCTTCTATCCCGGCGGGGCCGCCACCGATCACAGCAACATCTTTTCCAGCTGATTTTACCCGGGAAGGATGGTTAAAAAAACGTTCCCGTCCGCAAAGCGGGTTTACTGCGCAGGCCACCCGCCGGAGAGATACAATCTCTTCAAAACAGGTCAGGCACCCAATGCATTTGCGGATGATATCTTCCTGACCGTTGAGCGTTTTGCGTACCCAATGGGGATCGGCCAGCAGTCCCCGGCCGATGCCCACAAAATCACAAATACCTTCAGACAAAAGGGCTTCGGCAACCGCCGGCTCTTTGATATTGCTCACGCCGATCACAGGGATCGTCACCGCTTCCATAATGTTTTGAGTGAGATTACGTTTGGCGCCCTGGGGCCAGGTTCCAGGTTCAATACAACCCTCGTCGTAACGGCTCACATTGATGGCGTCCACGCCGGCGCGTTCCAGCGCTTTGGCCATTTCTACAGCTTGGGGGAGATCGATGCCGCCGGGTAACATTTCCGTAGCGTTTATGCGCACCGAGATGGGGAAGTCCCCGCAACGCTTGCGGATTCCTGCTACAATATTTAATAAAAAACGCATTCTGTTTTCAAAATTGCCGCCGTATGCATCGCTCCGGTCATTCATAGCCGGGGATAAAAAATTGTTGATCAGATAGCCGTGGGCGGCGTGGAGTTCCACCCCGTCGGCTCCGGCCATTTGTGAAAATTGGGCTGAGGTGATAAACTTTTGCTCAATCTTGGCGCATTCCTCCAGGGAAAGAGCCCGGACTGGTGTGCCGCCGGGAGAAAACCCTGCTGAAGGGGCTACGGCTTCGCTGCCTGTGATCAATGGGGACGCCGACGCACCAGGGTGCTGAAGCTGGATAAAAATTTTGGTGCCCCAGGCGTGGACCGCTTCGGCTAACCGGGAAAGTCCAGCTACATCCGACAGACGGTAGGCAGACAGCTGACAGGGATCAGAAATTCCAGCACCTCCGTCGATCCGGGTGACCTCGGTGATGATTAAGCCAACCCCACCCCGGGCACGGGCTTCGTAAAAAGCGATGATATCATCGCTGACATCCCCATGGGGGCCAGCCAGGTTTACCCCCATGGCCGGCATGACTACCCGGTTTTCAATCGAAAGCCTGCCGATTATTCCAGATTGTTTTAATGCTTCGTACATCAGATACACCTCCTACTTAAAATTATTTTCTTGTCACTGTTTTTTCCGGTTTTGGAGTAAACCGCAGGATAGAAAGCTTAACGACGCCCTGGGTTAGCAGCCATACACAGGCAGTCCGGATGACAAAATACTGAAAAAAATTCAGCGCTTCCAGATTAAAAAAAGTCAGGATGCTCCAAAGTATCAGCGTGATACTCCCCAACACTGGAAGAATGAGAGCCAGAGTGAATTTTCGGGGGGATGCCGGAAGCTTGGCTATCCAGGGATGCTGCTCCGGGACCTGGGGGATGCTCCCGGTTTGCACCCCTTCCCAAATCTCCCGGCTCACGGGATATACCATCTGAGCACATACAAGAAAGCCTAAAATGACAGCAGAGATCACGATCCCTGACCGGGTGGTGGGGAAGATGATTACCGATGTTCCGCTGATAACCGTCCCCCCGGTCACCAGACCCACTACCAGGTTAAACCCAAAATCTTCTGTGATCGTGTGAAAGTAATTTTTTAGCGTGCTGATATGGGGCATTGGGTCCTTTACCTCACCGCCGCCACCCTGAACCGCTGTAAAATTATTCTGATAATCGTTCTGGGTGTAGCGCAGGATACACAGCTCCACAATTTTCGCGGAGAAAATCCAGGTATAAACCATTCGCCATACCAAAAACTGGGGAAAGGAAAGGGAAGTAAAACCAAAAAACAAAAACAACAGGGCGTTAAATACTGGCGTTAGTACCGCAAAGGCCATTCCAATTATCAAAGCCAGGGCCAAGGGATTTTGGGGAAGATGTTCCATCATCCTGTTTTGAGGTACCCGGGCTGGCAGTGCCCCCTTTCGGGCCAGTTGATCCACACGGCGTTTGATATAAAAGGTGTCAATGATGGCAGTAATCATGCCGAAGAATGCCGCGTCTGTTAAAAGGGCCTCCAGATCAACGGAGTGGAAAGCCATACTGGCCACAACACAAAGTAGATTGATCGCCAGCGTCATTGCCACAATTTTCACATTATTGATGTAAGGAAGTCCTAATCGAATGTTTTTATTCTCCGCAGCCATGTTCCATCTCCTCTCTCTGGTTCCTGGAAACGCCTGGTAAATAAAAAAGCGGTAATCCAGTGGTATTAATCCAAGGATAACCGCTTTTTATTTTTTTCAGTACCCTCTTTTTAAATGAAGAAAGAAGGGGGTGTTACATCACTTGTTTTTCAAGTTCCTTTCGGCTTTTGATATAGAGTTTTTCGTAGACCACTTGAAGATAAGATTTGACTGTTTCAACAGAAATCCCCAAAGCATTGGCAATTTCCTGATTCCGGTAACCGGCTTTGGCAAGATAAGCGACCTCGTATTCCCGGGGAG